>NZ_AZQX01000380.1:0-10035 GCF_000568385.1 Halomonas sp. BC04 | reverse complement strand
GTGAACCTTGCCTTCACCGGGGTGCGCAGGCCATCGAGCAGTGCCTGGCGCCGTGACCGGGCCTGCTCCCGGTCGCGACTCAGCAGCAGGGCGGCCAGCGTATGCTGATTGAGGCGATAGCAGGTCTCGAAGTCGTGGGTCTGGCGACACAGGTCCTGGGCCAGGGGCCAAAGCAGGTGGCGTGATGTGCGGAGCAGCAGCAGTTCACCATGTACTCCTTCACGGCGGCAGCGCGCGCGTTCGCGCCGCAGGTCGGTGGCCAACTGATGTGCGGTCCATAGCGGAAGCCCGGGAGCCAGGCGAACGCGCTGGCGTGAGGCGAGGCGAAGCGGTTGCAGCTGGAGATTGCGTGCCAGTCCGAGCAGCATCAACGTCAGCAGAAGCAGGCCCGAGAAGAGGACTGTTCGAAGCCGAGCACGCCGACGAGAGACCACCAGGCAAGGCCTGCCAGGATGAAGGTGAGGCCCAGCATCCATCCCGGCTGAGGCAGCATCAGCAGGCTGGCCAGCCCCAGATCCACAAGGCATGGCGCTCGGGATCCGTCCACAGAAGGCCGGCCAGCAGCAGGCTGGGCAGCAGCTGCCAGGGAACCGTGGCGGGCCGCCGGTGACTGAACTCGAGCAGCGATGCAGTCACCGTCAGCCAGGCCACAGCCAGCCACAGCAGCAAGGCGCTGGCAAAGAGCTCCGTCCGGTAGGCCAGTAGGGCCAGAAGCAGCGCCGCGACCAGCAGGTTCAGGCGCATCAGTCCGACTTTGTACTTGCTTTGCATGGTGCCTTACTATCTATGGTGATCGACACGAAGTTGCGCCAGTATAACGTCCGCAGCCTCCTCTGAGGCTGTCGTCCAGGAGATATTGAAACCGCATGTCCGCATACGCCTCTCGAACCGAATCCACCGCCGACCAGGCCATCGGCGATGTCGATGCCTACATGGTGCGGCTAGGCCAGGCTGCGCGTGTCGCCGCCACGCAAATGCGCCGCGCCGTTACCGCCGACAAGAACGGTGCCCTGCGGGCCATGGCCGACCAGCTTCAGCGTCGGCGCGCCGAGGTACTCGCCGCCAATGCACGGGATCTTGCCCGTGGTCGCGAGAGTGGGCTCGATGCCGCCCTGCTCGATCGGCTGGCACTCGATGATGGACGACTCGACGCCATGGTGGAAGGCCTCAGGCAGGTCGCTGCCCTGCCCGACCCGGTGGGGGAGATCGATGGCATGAGGATGCGACCCAGCGGCATCCAGGTCGGCCAGATGCGGGTACCGCTCGGTGTGATCGGCATCATCTACGAGTCGCGGCCCAATGTGACTCTCGAGGCTGCCAGCCTGTGCCTCAAGTCCGGCAATGCCTGCATACTGCGCGGCGGATCGGAGGCTCGCGAGTCCAACGCCGCCATTGGCGTCTGCATACGCGAGGGGTTGCTCGAGGTGGGGCTTCCCGAAGCTGCGGTGCAGGTGGTGGCGACCACGGACCGGGCCGCCGTGGGGCGCCTGATCGCCATGCCGGAGTATGTGGACGTGATCATCCCCCGCGGCGGTAAGTCGCTGATCGAGCGCATCACCCGGGAGGCGCGCGTGCCGGTGATCAAGCATCTGGATGGCGTCTGTCATGTCTATATCGATGCCACCGCTGATCCGGACAAGGCCATGGCCATCGCCATCAATGCCAAGACCCAGCGCTACGGCACCTGCAATACCATGGAGACGCTGCTGGTCGATGTGCCGTTGGCCGAATCACTCTTGCCCCGGCTGGCTGCCGCCTATGCCGAGCATGGGGTCGAGCTGCGCGGATGTGAGCGCACTTGCCGGGTGCTGGAGGACGCCACTCCCGCCAGCGAGGCTGACTGGGAGGCCGAATACCTGGCACCGGTGCTGGCGATTCGTGTGGTCGACGGCATGGACGCGGCAATCGCGCATATCGAACGCTACGGCTCGCACCATACCGATGCCATCGTGACCGAACACTATGGTCTGGCTCGTCGCTTCATGACCGAGGTCGATTCCAGCTCGGTGATGGTCAATGCCTCGACCCGCTTCGCCGACGGTTTCGAATATGGCCTGGGCGCTGAGATCGGTGTCTCCACCGACAAGCTGCACGCCCGTGGACCGGTGGGCCTCGAAGGTCTCACCACGCGCAAGTACGTGGTGTTGGGTGACGGCCAGGTTCGAGGGTGAGCCGGCAAAGCTCGCGTCCGGAAGTGACGGCAGGCCAAGGGAAGGCTGTGCCGGCCAGGGTGCCGCGTATCGCCATGCTGGGTGGAACCTTCGACCCGGTGCACCTGGGCCACTTGCGTAGCGCCGTCGAGCTGCGTGAGTGCCTGAAGCTCGACCGGGTACACATGGTGCCCGCCAGCATGCCGCCGCTGCGTGACGAACCATCGGTGTCGCCCGAGGAACGCCTCGCTTTGTTGAAGCTCGGTATCGGCCAGACACCGGGCCTGTTGGCGGACGCCCGTGAGCTTGAGCGCGCAGGGCCCTCCTACAGCGCCGATACCCTGGCCAGCCTGCGGGAAGAGTACGGTGCAGAAGCGCAACTGGTGATGGCCCTGGGTCATGATGCCTTTCTTCGTCTGGCGGAGTGGCGAGCGCCGGAACGCCTCTTCGAGCTGGCCCATCTGGTGGTGATCGATCGGCCGGACCACTGCGCGCCCTTGCCCGAGGCGCTGGCAGAACTGATTGGCCGACGAGAGGTCGATAGCTGTGAGGCACTGTTCCAGTTCCCCGCGGGACGACTGTTGCGCCTTGCACTGCCGACGCGAATGGCGATCTCGGCCACGGCGGTTCGCCATCGACTCTCCGCCGGCAGCAGCGTCCGCTACCTGCTCCCCGAAGCCGTGGAAGCGCGAATACACGAAAGAGCCCTATATCGAACGCATTGAACACTGCCATGGGCCGCGCAAGACGCTACAATGGGCACCGACCAAGACTTCCCGTTGACGAGGGGCTATGCACAACGATTCGCTCAAGACATTGGTGGTAGATGCACTGGATGACCTCAAGGCCAAGGACGTGGCGATGCTGGACGTTTCACGCCTTACCAGCGTCACCGATCTGATGATAGTGGCGAGCGGTACCTCAACGCGCCATGTGGCAGCGCTGGCCAACCACATTGTCGAGCAGTCCAAGGCCGGCGGCCATCCGCCCCTGGGTGTGGAAGGGCAGGCCGGCTCCGACTGGGTGCTGGTGGACCTCGGCGATCTGGTCGTGCATGTGATGCTTCCCGAAACCCGCCAGCTGTATGACCTCGAGCGTCTCTGGGCCGATCTGCCCAGCGATGTGGAGCCCAGAGAAGAGCACGGTAGCGCATGAGAGTCCGCCTGCTGGCGGTGGGTACGCGCATGCCCGCCTGGGTCAATGCGGGGGTAGAGGAGTACCGCAAGCGCCTGCCCCGGGATTTTTCCCTGGAAGTCGAGGAAATTGCCCCAGGGCAGCGGGGCAAGAATGCTGATGTGATGCGTGCCGTTGCGCTGGAGGCACAGCGAATTCGCGATCGCCTGCGCGGCGATGAGTTCACGGTGGCGCTGGAAGTCGAAGGTCAGGCCTGGAGTACCGAACGGCTGGCTCGTGAAGGCGAGGCATGGCGGCTGGAAGGCCGTGACGTGGCGCTGATGGTGGGAGGTCCCGATGGACTGTCGCCCGAGCTATCCGCCAGTGCCGACCGGCGATGGTCGTTGTCGCCGCTGACATTGCCGCACCCGCTGGTCAGGGTGATCCTGGCCGAGCAACTCTATCGTGCCTGGACCCTGATGGTGGGACATCCCTATCACCGTTGAACGGTGGTTCCCCCGCAATAGTCACTCGAGGTCATAGCCGGCATGCGAGATCGCCGTGACACCCTCAAGAATCCGCAGCAGGAGCTGCGCATCTTTCGAATCCGCTCACTGCTTGCCGGCTTGCTGATCGTGGCATTGACCGGCCTGCTGATGGGTCGGCTGGTTTACCTGCAGGTGGTGCAGCATGAGGTCTACAGTACCCGCTCCGAAAAGAATCGCGTGCGGGTCGAGCCCCTGCCGCCGACCCGGGGCCTGATCCAGGATCGCAATGGGGTGCTGCTGGCCGAGAACCGGCCCACCTACAACCTGACGCTGATCCGCGAGCGGGTCGAGGATCTCGACGGCACGCTAGATTTGCTGGAGGCCTTGCTTGAGCTGTCCCCCGAGGAGGCCGAGGCCTTTCGGCTGCGCTCACGCCAGCGTCAACGCCCCTTCCAGCCGGCGCTGCTGATGAGTGATCTGGACGAAGCCCAGATCGCCCGCCTTGCGGTCAACCGGCATCGTCTGCCTGGCATTGAGGTCGAGGCCCAACTGTTGCGCTACTATCCCGATGCCAATATCACGGCGCATGCCCTGGGTTATGTCGGTCGTATCAATGCCGATGAGATGAAGACGCTCGACCTGGGTCGCTACGCCGGAACGCACTTCATCGGCAAGACCGGTGTCGAGCGCTTCTACGAGGATGTGCTTCACGGCCAGGCGGGCCTACGCAAGGTCGAAACCAATGCAAGGGGGCGGGTGCTGCGCGAGCTGGGGCGCACCGATCCGGTGCCGGGGAAGGATCTGACCCTGACCATCGACATGCAGCTTCAGACCCTGGCCTATGAACTGCTAGACGGGCGGCGCGGTTCCATCGTGGCCATTGCCCCCGCCACCGGAGAGATTCTGGCCATGGTCTCGGCCCCGGGTTTCGACAGCAATCAGTTCGTCACCGGTATCGATTTCGCCTCCTACCGGGCGCTTCAGGAAGACCTCGACCTGCCGCTGTTCAACCGGGCCATACGTGGCCAGTATCCGCCGGGTTCGACCATCAAGCCGTTCCTGGCCATGGCGGGCCTGGCCGAAGGGGTTATCACTCCGGAACGTACCATCAACGATCCTGGCTTCTACCAGTTGCCCAACGACAGTCGCCGCTATCGCAACTGGCTTCGCTGGGGGCATGGGCGCGTCGATATGGAGCGTTCCATCGCGGTTTCCAATAACACCTACTACTATTCGCTGGCCCATGAGCTCGGCATCGATCGGGTGCATGACCGCATGAGTGCTTTCGGCTTCGGGCAGCGGGTGGGGCATGACGTATTCGGCGAAAGTGGCGCCCTGATGCCTCGCGGGATTGGAAGCGTGGCCGTTTCGGCCAGCCCTGGTACCCGGGTGAAACGCTATCGGTCGGCATTGGCCAGGGCTACTGGCAGGTCACGCCGCTGCAGTTGACAACCGCCACGGCCGTCCTGGCCAATCGAGGCGAGTGGGTGAAGCCCCGCCTGGCTAGCCGTATCGGGGGGGAGGCCGTCGAGCTCGCGTTGCCGGACACCCCGCCCGCTCTGCAAATCGACAACGACTACTGGTGGGACAGGATCTTTTCCGGCATGGAGAAGGTGCTCACCGGCCACGAAGGAACGGCCCGCCGTACCGGGGTGGGGCTGGAGTACCGCATGGGGGCAAGTCGGGTACCGCCCAGGTCTTCTCGCTGGGACAGGACCAGCGCTATAACGCCGAGGAGCTGGCGGAGCGCCTGCGGGACCATGCGCTGTTCATGGCATTCGCACCGTTGGAAGACCCGCAGATCGCCGTGGCGGTGATCGTGGAGAATGCCGGTGGGGGCAGTACCCATGCGGCCCACCTGGCCAGGGCCATGACCGATGCCTGGCTGCTGGATGAAGAGGAAGTGGATGTCGAGCAACTGCGGGAGACCTTGGAGAATGACACCGGCACCGTGGCAGGAAACTGATCGATGGCGTTGACCTATCTGGCCAGAGGCCTGCGTCGCCGGCCGGTGCGCCCGCCCGAGAGCGGCATCGCCCGTCGCAAGAGTATCTGGGAGCGTACCCATCTCGACCCCTGGCTGTTGCTCATGCTGCTGGTACTGATGGTGGCCGGCCTGGGTGTGCTCTTCAGCGCCAGCGGCCAGAACATCGATGCAGTCATCGCCCAGGGGAGTCGCTTCCTTGTCGCGATCGTGGTCATGCTACTGCTCGCGCAGCTGACGCCAACGACCTTGTTGCGCTGGGCCCCGCTCGTCTACGGGGCCAGCCTGCTCATGTTGGTGGCGGTCGAACTGGTGGGTGACATGGGCATGGGGGCGAAACGCTGGCTGACCATTCCCGGCGTGGTGCGCTTCCAGCCGTCGGAGCTGATGAAACTGGCCATGCCCCTGATGGTGGCGGCGTGGCTGAGCCGTCGGGAGTTACCGCCCCGCTGGTATGATCTGCTCGTCTGTGGCGTGCTGATCGGCGTGCCGGTGCTGCTGATTGCTCGCCAGCCCGACCTGGGCACTTCCCTGCTGGTCACCTGTGCGGCGGTGTTCGTGGTGCTGCTGGCCGGCCTCTCCTGGCGCTTCATCGCCTTCCTGCTGGTGTTGGCCGCCTCCGCCTTGCCGCTGCTGTGGATGAACCTGCACAACTATCAGCGTCAGCGGGTTCTTACCTTTCTCAACCCTGAAAGCGACCCGCTGGGATCCGGCTGGAACATCATCCAGTCCACCACCGCCATCGGCAGCGGTGGCGTATGGGGCAAGGGGTGGCTCCAGGGTACCCAGTCACAGCTCGAGTTCCTGCCCGAGCGGCATACGGACTTCATCGTTGCCGTATTGGGCGAGGAGTTCGGGCTCGTTGGCATGCTGGTCGTGCTGGTGCTCTACCTGATGATCGTCACCCGGGGCCTCTGGCTGGCGGCAGGGGCACACGATACCTTCGGTCGTCTGCTCGGCGGCAGTATCATCCTGACGTTCTTCATCTATGTCTTCGTCAATGTCGGCATGGTCAGCGGTATCCTGCCGGTGGTTGGTGTCCCCCTGCCGCTGGTCAGTTACGGCGGCACCTCCAGCGTGACCTTGCTGGCGGGTTTCGGTATTCTCATGTCCATTCATGGCCACCGTCGCCTGTTGCCGCGCTAGCGACGGCGAGCGATGGTCATATCTGAACGACAAGCCCCAGCAGGAGTGGCGAGCGAATGATGCCAGTGGGTAAGTGGAAAAGAGCCAGCGGTACCGGCATTGCCGTATTGGCCTTGTTGATGCTGGCGCCCGGGACAAGCGCCGCAGACTTCGATCCTGCGGAGCACGAGGGAGCGGGAAAGCTTGTCGATACCCTGGTCGATCGCGGTATTGAGCGTGAGTGGCTGGAGTCGGCCCTGCGCAGCGCCCAGTTCCAGCAAGGCGTGCTGGACGCCATGGAAGGCGCCGCGGAACGGCGACTGCGCTGGGACGAGTATCGGGAGATCTTCCTGCAGCCGGAGCGGATCGAGCGTGGCGTGGCCTTTATCGAGGCGCATCATGACGCCTTTGAGCGCGCCGAAGCGGAGTATGGCGTACCGGCGGACATGATTGCCGCCATCATCGGCGTCGAGACCAGCTACGGGCGCTTTACCGGCCGCCATCGGGTCATCGACTCGCTGTCGACCCTTGCCTTTCACCACCCCGTACGGGGTGGTTTCTTCCATGGTGAGCTGACGGCCTTTCTCGAAATTACCCGGGAGCAGGGCGTGGAGCCGGGCAGCCTGAAGGGTCCTACGCCGGGGCCATGGGTTACCCCCAATTCATACCGACCAGCTATCGCGCCTATGCCGTTGACTTCGACGGTGACGGGGTGCGTGACCTGTGGACCAACCCGGTGGATGCCATCGGCAGCGTCGCCAACTATTTTGCCGTACATGGCTGGCAGCCGGGCAGCCCGATCTATCATGAGGCACGGGGGCCGGACACCCCACCGCCCGCAGTTGACTTCAACCGCACGGCCCGGCCTTACGCCAGCGTGGCCGAGCTTGCCGAGGCGGGGATTCGGGTCGAGGGCAGCCTCGATGACGATGCCTTGGTGGTGCCGCTCTCGCTTGAGGTATCCGAAGAGGCCTGGCGCTACCGGGTGGGTCACGAGAACTTCTACGTCATCACCCGTTATAACCACAGTCACCTCTATGCCATGGCGGTGACAGAGCTGGCCGAGGCAATCGAAGCACAGCGTGCGCTGGCTTCGCCTCCGCTCGAACCGACGAGCAATGGTGCTGGAGAGGGAACATGAAACCCTGGTACATCGGCCTGGCCCTGGCCACGTTGTTGACCGGCTGTGCCGGTGGCGGTGGCTCCCAGCCCTCGGGCGAACGGGAGACGACTCGCAGTGCACCAGCGGCGGCACCCTCAGGCGGCGGTCGCTATGCCATGAGTGGCGATGCCTACCCCGAAAACCCGCCAGACGTCAGCAAGATTCAGGATGCTGTGCCTCGTGTCGAGCCACCGTCCCGTGGCGGAAACCGCCCGACCTATGAGGTGTGGGGCAAGACCTACCGGGTGCTGCCCGATGCCAGTGGTTATGCCAGGCAGGGCACCGCGTCCTGGTACGGCGAGAAGTTCCATGGTTACGCCACCTCGAACGGCGAAATCTATGACATGTACAAGATGACCGCTGCCCATCGCTCGCTCCCGCTGCCGACCTATGCCAGGGTAACGAGTCTGGAGAACGGTCGTTCCGTGATCGTGCGGGTCAACGACCGCGGGCCCTTCCACAATGACCGTGAGATCGATCTCTCCTATGCGGCCGCGGCGCGCCTGGATATCCTTGACCGTGGCACCGGCCGGGTGAAGGTGGAGGCGATCGACCCCGAGCGGTGGCTGGCTGAAAATGGCCGCAATGGCGAGAACCGGTCGGCCTCGCCGACGGTCCAACCCTCGCCTGTCGACGAGTCGCGTACCGCCCAGGCGGAGCCGGCTCGACGGGCCGAGTCCGCTCCAGCCGGCGAGTCGTCACGGGAGGTTGCAGCCCCGAGCCGAACCACGGCGGAACCAGCCGGTGGCCAGGCCGCCATCTTTCTGCAGATCGCCGCGCTGGGATCGGTGGACAATGCCCGCGCGCTCAAGGCGAGGCTCGACAACGAGCTGTCGCATCCCGTGCGGGTGGCCGACTCTGCCGGCATGTATCGGGTGCAGATTGGCCCATTGTCCAGTGCTGCCCAGGTCGAGCCGGCCCGGGCAGAGCTGAGACGTGCCGGTTTCGAGCAGGCCTTTATCGTCAATGGCACCGACTGATCGGCGCCTTGCTTCTCACTTTCCGATGTATCCGATGAGACCCAAACCAATGAGAGTGCTGTTCCGTAAACTCCGTCCGCTGCTGTTGCCGGTGCTGCTGCTGAGTCTGGTCCTGATGACGGCCCAGGCCCTGGCCCAGGCGGTGCCTACGCCTCAGACGATGATTCCCGCTCCCCCGCAGATTGCGGCCAAGTCATGGTTCCTCATGGATGCCGACAGCGGCCGGGTGCTCATCGAGCATAACGCTGATGAGCGCCTGCCCCCGGCGAGTCTCACCAAGCTGATGACAGCCTATCTGGTGGAGCGGGAACTCGATCGTGGCAATATCGGCATGGACGACATGGTGCGCGTCAGTGAAAACGCCTGGCGTACAGGGGGCTCGAAGATGTTCATCGAGGTCGATACCGAAGTGTCGATCCGTGACCTGCTCTACGGCATCATCATTGCCTCCGGCAACGACGCCAGCGTCGCAGTGGCCGAGCACCTGGCCGGCGGGGAGGCGCCCTTTGCCGACCTGATGAACCAGCACGCCACGCGCCTGGGGCTGCACAATACCAATTTCACCAATGCCACCGGGCTGCCGCATCCGGAGCAGTACTCCTCGGCCCGGGATATGGCGCTGCTCTCGCAATACATCATCAACGACTATCCCGAGCACTACGCGGTCTATGCCGAGAAGTACTTCACCTACAGTGATATTCGCCAGCCCAACCGCAACCGCCTGCTGTGGCGAGACCCCTCCGTCGATGGCCTGAAGACGGGCTGGACGACCGAGGCGGGTTACGGTCTAGTCGCTTCGGCCAAGCGTGACGACATGCGTCTGATTTCGGTGGTGATGGGCACCAGCTCCGAGGAGTCTCGGGCCCAGGAGACACAGAAGCTGCTCAGCTACGGATTCCGCTACTACGAGACGCTGAATCTCTATGAGCAGGGTGCCGTACTCAATACGCCACGCATCTGGGGTGGGGAAAGGAACGAGCTGCGCGTCGGTGTCGACGAGAACGTCTTCATGACCGTTCCCCGTGCCGTAATC
>NZ_AZQX01000379.1:0-5174 GCF_000568385.1 Halomonas sp. BC04 | reverse complement strand
CAGGCCACGCACCTCGCGCTCCGCCGGCAGCAACCGCACCAGCATCCGCCCCAAGCGGATCGCCTCGGCGCAGAGGTCGGCACGTACCCAGTCATCGCCGAAACTGGCCGCGTAGCCTTCGTTGAAGATCAGGTAGATCACCGCCAGCACCGACTCCAGGCGCTCATCCAGGTCCGAGTCCTCCGGTACCTCGAAGGGAATCCCGGCGTCGCGGATCTTGGCCTTGGCCCGCACCAGCCGCTGCGCCAGAGTCGGCACCGGCACCATGAAGGCCCGGGCGATCTCCTCGGTGCGCAACCCACCCAGGGTGTGCAGCGTCAGCGCCACCTGGGCAGGCCGCGCCAGGGCCGGGTGGCAGCAGGCAAAGATCAGGCGCAGGCTGTCCAGCGGTTCGGCTTCGAGATCACGCTCGAGCAATAGTGAAAGATACTGGTTCAGCTCATCGCTCTTGCGCTCGCGCATCTGCTGGTGACGCAGCTGATCGACGACCTTGTGGCGTGCGGTGGCGATCAACCACGAGACAGGGTTCGGCGGCCAGCCCTCCACCGGCCATTGCACCACTGCCGCCTCGAAGGCTGCCTGCACGGCGTCCTCCGCCAGCTCGAAGTAACCGAAGCGGCGAATCAGGCTGGCCAATACACGGCCATATTCACGACGATAGAGCTCGTCCAGAGACACGGCACTCCCTTACAGGCGATAGGCGGGGTCCACCGGGCGCACCTCGATCGAGCCGCCGACCCTCAACGGCGGAATACGCCGGGCCCACCCCAGAGCCTCGTCCAGGTCGCGGCACTCCACCACGTGGAAACCGCCCAGTTGCTCGCGGCTCTCAGCGAAGGGGCCGTCAAGCGTCACCACCTTGCCGTTCTTCTCGCGCAGGGTGGTTGCCGAATCCACCGACTGCAGCCGGGCACCGCCACGGTAGCTTCCGCTGGTGACCATCTCCTGGATCAGGGCGTTATAGTCATTCATGACCGAATCGCGCTCGGCATCCGGCAGGCCGTTCCACAGGGCCTCGTCGATACAGCACATCAGCATGTATTGCATGGCAGGTTCTCCTGGTAGCGCAGCCCCATGGCTGCCTGATGAGAGATCGAACGGTGGCGCGATGAATCGACAGGCCAGGCGCCTCCTTGGTGATGACATCATGCCGTCTCAGCCTTCCGCACGGGAGCCAGTTCGGTGACCAGGACATCCGTCAATGCCGCCAGCAGACCCTGCTCATCGTTGCTGGCCGCGCTGACCAGCCTGACCTCGACATCCGGCAACGCAGGTAGTCCATGCCCGGGCGAAAGGGCGACCAGCCCCGGTACCAGTTGGCTGACCGGCATGGGGGCGATGGCAAAACCGCTGGTAGCGGCGGCCCGCATGCCGGCTCCGCTCACGCACAGCATGGCAGTATGCTGGGCAATTCCCGCCATCGCCAATTGCGCCAGGGCGATTTCCCGATATGGACAGGGCTCGGGGAAGAGAGCCAGGGGCAACGGTGAAGGAAGCTCGCAAGACTCACCCTCGGCCCAGGCCCAGACCAAAGGCTCCCGCCAGAGGCAGATGCCTGCCTCCTGCTCAACGCACTGTGCCCCCAGCACCATATCGAGGTGCCCCTGTCGCATCGAGGTGAGCAGATCTGACGGAATGCCAACGCGCACCTCGACGTCTGCCAGGGGATGACGCTTCATGAAGCGCTTCAGCGTCGTCATTAGTCGCTCATTGGCAAGGTCCTCGGCCACTCCCAGGCGCAGGCAGCCATGAAAGGAAGAGCTCGTCAGTTGAGCCAAGGCATCGCGATTGAGGGCCAACATGGCTCGGGCATAGCTCAGCAGGCTCTCTCCCTCCGGCGTCAGTTGGAAACTTCGCGTCGTTCGCTGCAGCAACGGCTTGCCCAGCTGAGATTCCAGGCGGCGCAGGTGCCCACTGATCGCGGGCTGGGTGAGATGCAATCGGTTGGCCGCGGCAGTAAAACTCCCCTCCTCGATAATCGTGACAAAACTACGGAGCAACAATAGATCAAGCATCATAATAATCCGCTATAAATAAGGGATTGTTTTTATTATGTATCAGCTAAACACGAATCCCGGCTGAAAATGAAAGATAGCAGAAAATAATGAAACAACGCACTTTGCCGTCAGCCACAGATTAATTAAGATAATTTGTCCGCTGGATGAGTTCTCATGCAATATACGCATCTGGCCGCCTGAAGCCGCCGTGAAACTTCCGCAACAAAGAAGGACAACAGAGCATGGAGATCACCCGCAGCCGGGACTTCACCGCCGAGCGCGCCTGGGAAGCCAAGGACATCGCCAACATGAACGGTATCACCACTCGCCTGCATTGGACCGACCAGCCCTATCGCTGGCATATCAATGACGGCGAGGAGGTCTTCGTGGTACTCGATGGCCAGGTGGAGATGCGGTATCGCAGCGAGGGTATCGAGCACTCCCGACTGCTGGAGGTTGGCGACATCTTCTTTGCCTCGGCGGGCACCGAGCATATCGCCTGTCCCATCGGCGCAGCCAGGATACTGGTGGTCGAGAAGGAGGGCAGCGTCTAGCCTCTGAGCCTGGGAGACAATCCGTTTCTAGCCTGATGAGGCTTTGCCAGAGCTAGCCGCGGCGTTTCGCGGCCAACGCCGCCGCGGTGGAACAGGATCGAACCCGACAGCACCAGCACTCCCGCCAGGCCCAGATAGGGAGGCATCGCCTCACCCAACAGAAAGACGGCAATCAGCGTACCGACCAGCGCAGCCACCATGCCGATCTGGCTGAGGTAGACGGGCCCGGCGATCTTTTGCAGCACGAAGAAGAGGACATAGAGCACGGTGAAGACCATGCCTTCGAGCAGAAGTAGCCGAATCACTTTCGTACCGAGCAGCTGAGACGCCTCCCGCATTTCGAATGCCAGCGCAAAGGGAGCGAGGGTCAGCGCGCCGCCCAGCAGCATCAGCGCGGCCAGATAAACCGCTCCCGCTCCGCCGGGCCAGCGCAGGGTGCGATAGACATTCCCCAGCGCCAGGATCAGCGGAATCGTCAGTACCAGCGCGGCCCAGCCCTGGGCCCCCTGCATGCCGCCGGCCTTGGCCCAGGCCAGCAACACCCCGCCAACCAGCCCCAGCAGCACTCCCAGCAGCCGCAGTGCATTGATGCGCTCCATGCCCAGCCCCACCGCCAGCACCCAGGTCACGAGGATCGGGAAGGCGAAGCTGAGCGAGATGAAACCGGCCCCCACGTGGCGCACCGCCAGGAAGGCGAGCGCATTGGGCAGGGCGAACAATGCGCCCGAGACCAGGGCATACTCGAGGATGCGCCGGTCGATCCTCATCGGCTGGCGCTGCAGCGCCGCCAGTGCCAGCAGCAGTAGACCGGCGCCGGTCACGGCCACCATCAGGAAACTCAAGCGCGGCGCGCCAGCATCGTCGGCGAGCTTGGCGACGACCAGCGAAAGCGCCAGCAGACTGCCGACCAGCAGCAGACAAGCCAGGGCGTACCAGCCGGTGCGGTTGCGCGATGTCGCTGAGTTGGCCATGATCGGCTCCTATAGCATGGCAAAAAGAATCTTGACAAAAAGTATCTTGATGGAAAGATAAACTTGCCTATGAACCGTGTCAAGCAGGCCATTGCCCAATGGCAACAGGAAATGCCCGATCTCGATCTGCTGCCGATGGAGGTGGTGGGGTATTTGAAGACCACGCAGCAGCTCACCCAGGAGCGGCTGCAAGCCTTCTTCAAGGAGTACGGCCTGCAGGCCGGCGAATTCGACGTGCTGGCCACGCTGCGCCGCTCGGGCCCACCCTATCGCCTGGGACCGACGCAGCTGTTCGAGACCTTGATGATCTCGTCGGGGGGAATGACAAGCCGGCTGGACCGACTGGAAAAGGCGGGTCTGATTGCTCGTTCGCCCAACCCCGAGGATCGACGCGGCACCCTGGTCTCGCTGACCGAGAAAGGCATGGCGCTGATGGCAGAGATGATTCCCCGCCACGTGGCGAACGAGGGCAGGATGCTGACTGCCCTCAGCCGCGAAGAGCAGCAGGCGCTGAGCGAGCTCTTGAGCAAACTGCTGGAAGGTTTGGCCGACGAAGCCTGAGCGGAGGACCCAGTCCGTACTAGACAAGGGCCGGGACCCAAGACTTCAGCGCGAGGTGCTGGTAAGTTCCTCCAAAGGTTGCCTGACGCTTAACAGCCGCAACCCGTCATGCCGATACGCTAGAGCCGTTAGCCGTGATCAACGAGAGTGCTGAGATGCCGCAGGAACTGGACAGCAACCCCATGTCACTGGATGAGCTGGAGCACCAGTTGAAACGGCAGCGGGCAGCCTGCCGGGCCAATCCCATGCCGTCGTCCCAGGAGCGCCGAGAGTGGCTCGGAAGACTTCGCGAGCTGATCAAGAGCGAGCAGAACACGATCGTCCGTGCGATCTCCGAGGATTTCGGCAACCGCTCCGCCGACGAGACCCTGCTCGCCGAGATCATGCCGAGCCTGCATGGCATCGACTACGCCAGCAAACGGCTGAAGCGGTGGATGAAGCCCTCCAGCCGCTCGGTCAACCTGGTCTTCCAGCCGGCCAGGGCCAAGGTCGTTTACCAACCGCTCGGTGTGGTGGGTATCATCGCGCCCTGGAACTATCCGCTCTTCCTCGCCATCAGCCCGTTGACCGGCGCCCTGGCGGCCGGTAACCGCGTCATGATCAAGATGAGCGAAGCGACGCCGCGCACCTCGCAACTATTGAAGGAACTTCTTGCCCGCGTATTCCCGGAGGATCTGGTGACCGTGGTGCTGGGTGAGGCGGAGGTGGGCGCTGCCTTCTCCAGGCTGCCTTTCGACCACCTGCTGTTCACCGGCGCCACCTCGATCGGCAGGCATGTCATGCGCGCCGCGGCCGATAACCTGACGCCGGTGACGCTGGAACTGGGTGGCAAGTCGCCGGCCATCGTTTCCCGTGACGTGCCGCTGAAGGACGCTGCACAGCGTATCGCCTTCGGCAAGTCGTTGAACGCCGGACAGACCTGCATTGCGCCGGACTATGTTTTGGTTCCCAGAGAACGGGTCGACGATTTCGTGACGGCCTTCCGCGAGGCGGTGCTGAGCTTCTACCCCACACTCGAGGACAACCCCGACTACACCGCGATCATCAACGAGCGGCACTTCGAACGCCTCCAAGCTACCTCGAGGATGCCG
>NZ_AZQX01000378.1:0-25388 GCF_000568385.1 Halomonas sp. BC04 | reverse complement strand
GGGTCGGGGGTGAGTCCGAAAACCTCGGCGCCTGCCAGGCCACGGCCGTGCAGCAGGGCGGAGAAGGGGTGCAGGAAGACGGCGTAGGCCACGAGCGCCAGGCCGAGGGCGCGGGATGTCTGCCAGCGCGATGAGAGGGCCAGGCCTCCACGCCATCGGCTCAGGACGAGCAGCAGCAGTGCCTGGAGCACGAAGAGCGGCACCACGTAGCGGATGCCCCAGTTGATGGGGGCGTAGCGCTGCCACAGGAAGGCCCAGGCGACGAAGAGCCAGCTCGCCGCCAGCAGCGGCATGAACAGGCGTAGCCATCCGGCCCTTGATTGCCACAGAGCGAGGAGCAGGCCGGCACCGAGTGCCAGGGCAAGCCACTGGGCCGGCCATATCGCCTGGTTGTGCAGCACGAAGAGGCGCTCGTAGACGCGCAGCGAGAACATCAGGAGGTCTGCGGGCCGGTAGGTCCACCATTCGCTCATTGGTTCGCCTCGCTACAGGGCTTGAACATAGTCGGCCATGCGCTGGCGCAGTTCGGCATCGGGCAGCGGCTCGCGCGCCGTTGCCAGGTTCTCGCGCACGTGCTCGACCCGGGTGGTCGCGGGAATGGCGCAGCTCACGGCGGGATGGGAGATGATGAACTTGAGGATGAACTGAGCCCATGTCCCGGCGTCGATCTCGGCCGCCCACTCGGGCAGCGGCTTGCCTTCCAGACGCCGGATCAGGCGCTTCTGCTGGAAGGGCCGGTTGGCGATCACCCCGATGCCGCGTTCACGGGCCAGTGGTAGCAGGCGCTCTTCTGCCTCGCGGTCGACAATATTGTAGGTGAGCTGCAAGAAGTCGATCTCGGCCTCGCGCAGGATACGCTCGATGGCGTCATGGCGCCGGCCGTGGGAGGTGGTGATGCCGACGTGGCGGATTTCGCCTTCGGCCTTCATCGCTTGCAGGGTTTCCAGGTTCCTCTCCCAGGCGACTAGGTTGTGCACCTGCAGCAGGTCGAAGCGCGGCACGCCCCAGTCGTGCCGCGAGGCCTCGACCTGAGAAGGCCCTTCGGAGGGGCTAGAAGTCCAGATCTTGTCGGCGGCGTAGACCCGGTCGACGGCGTCGAGTTCGGCCAGTGCATGGCCGATGGTCGCCTGGGAGGAGCCGTACATCGGTGAGGAGTCGATCATCCGCCCGCCATCGGCAAAGAAGGCCGCCATCACGGCCGTGCACGCCTCGAGCAGTGCCGGGTCATTGCCGACGTTGAAGGTGATCCAACTGCCGAGCCCGACCAGCGGCAGCGACTCGCCGGTGACAGGTACCTCGCGGGTGAGTATCTCGCCGGACTCGGCGCGGGCGGTGAGTGGCGGCAGTGCCGAACCGGCGGCGAGGGCCAGCAGGCCGGCGAGCAGTCGCCGCCGCGACAGGGCCGGGGGGGCCGGAAACATAGGCACTCCTGGAGCCTGGGGTTCACATGATGGGCAGTGTAGGAAATACCCGGTGAGATATCAGCTTTGCTCGTGGTGAATCGCCCCGGATACGCCGGACCCTCGTTGTGACAGTGACGAGAGTGATTGTTATGTTATAACATATATGACATGGCAACATTTCCTCACCACCCATGCGACTCTCTGCCTATACGGAAGCGACCATGCCCTTGACCGCCAACCAGCAGCGCGTGCTTGAGGTACTGCGCAGTGCCGAGGCTCCCCTGGGTGCGTATGCCCTGCTGGAGCGGCTGCGTGAAGACGGCTTCTCGGCGCCGACGCAGATCTATCGCGCCCTGGATGCGCTCATCCGGCTTGGGCTGGCCCATCGCCTGGAGACGCTGAATGCCTACGTTCCCTGTCGGCTAAAGGGCTGCCGGCACGGGGTTACGGTGTTTGCCATCTGCGACGACTGCGGGAATATCGACGAGCTCATCGATAACGCCTTGAGCTCGAGCCTGGGGCACCTGGTCGAGCGCCGTGATTTTTCCCCCGGCAGTACGACCATCGAGATCCATGGCACCTGCTCACAGTGTGCAGGCCTGGTCCCCGAACCCACTTGCCAGACAACGGTGAAGTCATGAACGAAGGCGTATTCGGCCACGCTAGTAAGCGGCCCGTCACGGTGCTGACCGGCTTTCTCGGCAGCGGCAAGACCACGCTGCTCAATCGCCTGGTCCGCCAGTCCGCCATGAAGCGTGCACTGGTGGTGATCAACGAGTTCGGCGATATCGGGCTGGATCACCGGCTGCTCGCCAAGAGCGACGAGAACACCGTCGTGGAAATGAGCAGCGGCTGCCTGTGCTGCACCATCCGCGGCGACCTGAGCCGAACCGTGCAAGAGGCCAGCGAGGCGCTCGAGCGGGAGGGCAGCGAGCCCTTCTCCCGGGTGATCATCGAGACCACCGGGCTGGCCGACCCGGCGCCGATCCTGCACACCCTGATGACAGACCACTGGCTGGCGCATCGCTTCTTCCTGGACGGGGTGATCTGCCTGGTGGATGCCGCCAGCGGTATCTCGACCCTGAACGCCCACCGCGAGTCTCAGCGCCAGGCGGCCGTTGCCGACCGCTTGCTGATCACCAAGACGGACCTGGTGGACGAGGAGCGGCTGTCGCGGCTCGCCAGTCAGCTGGCTGTGATCAACCGGCCGCCGAGCAGCTGCAGGTACACCATGGCGATCTGCCGGCCGAGCATGTGACCGGAGCCGGCTTCTCCGCGTCGGGTTACTCGGCAGACCGCTGGCTGGGTGCCACCTCCTACGTGCAGGTCTCCTCCGCACCTGGGCTGGCGCCGTCGAGTCCTGGCTCCCTGGTATCGATGGTGATGCCTGCCAGCGCCCCGGCCCATGCCGAGCCGGGCCTCAGCCGTCATGGCGAGCGGATTCGCACGTTCTGCTTCACCGTGGAGGATCCCATCGCCCCCGAGATCCTGGAGGACTGGCTGGACCTGCTGATGTCGCTGCTGGGAGAGAAGATCCTGCGGGTGAAGGCCATCGTGAAGCTGGCTGGGCGGGAGCAGCCGCTGGCCCTGCACGGGGTGCAGCATATCTTTCATCCCCCGGAGCCGCTGCCGGTGGAGGCCTGCAGAGACGGGGTCTCGCGTTTCGTATTTATCACCAACGGAGTGGCCCCCGAGGCGGTGGCGCAACTCTTCGACTACTTCCAGCCCGCACCGGCACAGGCCACCTGAACTGGGCATACTCGCGGCGAGCTGGAGAGAGGCCGCTACGCGACAGCTACGACAGCAGCGGCAGACCGGTGGCGGGCAGCGTGGTGGCGTGCCAGGCCAGCGACAGGCCCAGCCACACTAGCGCCAGGCCGCCGGCCATGGCTAGCCAGCCGCTCAGGCGGCTCAGTCTGGCCAGCCGGCCGTCTCCGTAGCGAACAACATGGCGGGAGACCCAGTCTCGTGCCAGTACGCTGGCCAGGGCGAGGGCGGAGACGGTGATGGCCGTGCCCAGTGCCATGGTCATGACGGCGGCCGCCCCCAGTGCCGTATGGCCCAGCAGGCTCGCCGCACCCATGATCAGTACGGCGCCGCTGCAGGGGCGCATGCCGACGGCGACCACGGCRCCAAGGGCCGTGCGCCAGTCGCCGGTCTCTTCGGGGGCGACATGGTGACGGGCACCACAGCCGCAGCCATGGTCATGTGCCGCATGTGCCTGCAAAGGAGCGGGAGCATCCTGCGAAGCGTGAAAGTGAAAGGCGGCAGGCGCCATGGCGGCGTGGCCGTGAGCCATCCCCGACGGCGCGGCCTGAAAGCCTTGCATAACGGGCGTCGCCTGGGAGTGGGCGTGAGACGGAGAGCGGGCCGGAGCGCTATCGTCGTGGGTGTGCCTCAGCATTCGCCTGGCCCGCAGGCACAGCCAGCCGCCGAGTAGCGCCACCATCAGGAAGCTGGCCAGCTCCAGGCTGGTCACGCTGCCCATGGCCTGGCGGGTCAGCCAGCCCAGCCCTTTCACCAGCACCAGCACCAGGGCGATCGCCATCAACCCCTGGAGCAGGGCTGCACTGAACGAGAGCGTCAGGGCACGCTTGACGCCGCCGCCTTGTGAAACCAGATAGGTCGACAGCACGGCCTTGCCATGCCCGGGCCCGGCGGCATGGAAGATGCCGTAGCCGAAGCTGAGTGCCATCAGCCACCAGCCGCTCGACCAGGAGGGGGCCGCCGACCACTCGCTGAGCGCCAGGGTGAGGGTACGGTGAAGGTCGCGCTGCCAGGCCAGGATCTGCAGGCTGACGCTCTGCATCAGGCCCTGCTGAACCAGCAGCACGACGACGCCCACCGCCAGCAGGGCCACCAGCGCCCATCGGTGCCGGGGGAGAAGGTGGCGAAGTGTGGGTCGCCGCCGGGTATCATGGGTGTTGGTGTCGAGCGAAGGGCGTGTCGTGCTGAAGAGTCGTGGCATGTGGATTCCCGAGGGTCGAAATGCAAAGCTGTTATGTTATAACATACCTCTTTATGATCATGTAAAGAGTCATTCCCGATGAACAGGTTACCGCTAGAAGATATCGCCGCAGCGCCCGCCCAGCGCCTCGGCACCCTGAGTTGGGTCGGCATGGAGCAGATTGCCCTGCCGCTACGGGTGGCCGGGCAGGGCGTCACCGGCTACGCCTCGGCGGGCGTCAGCCTCGACGACCCGACGGCGCGCGGCATCCATATGTCGCGGCTCTATCTGGCGCTGGCCGAGCTGGAGGAGCGGGAGGTGTCGCTGGCGAGGGTGGCCGCGGTACTGGAGACCTTCCTGGGCAGCCATGAAGGGCTCTCCAGTACGGCCTTTCTCGACCTCAGCGGCGAGGCGATGCTCAAGCGCCCGGCGCTGATCAGCCCGCTGTCGGGCTGGAAGCGCTACCCCTTCACCCTGCGCTGTCGCCGCGACGGCGGGGGAATGCAGGCCACCCTGGACCTGACGGTGGGCTACTCCTCCACCTGCCCCTGTTCGGCCGCGCTGTCGCGCCAGCTGATCCAGCAGGCCTTCGACGAGGACTTCACCGACATGCCGGTCACCCGTGAGGCGGTGAGCGCCTGGCTGGGCAGCGAGCAGGGTATCCTGGCCACGCCCCACAGCCAGCGCAGCCAGGCCCACCTCTCGGTGCGCCTTGCCGACGAGCTGGACGCGCTGCCGCTGCTGCGCCTGGTGGATGCGACCGAGCAAGCACTGGGCACCGCGCTGCAAACGGCGGTGAAGCGGATCGACGAGCAGGCCTTCGCCCTGGCCAACGGCCAGAACCTGATGTTCTGCGAGGACGCCGCGCGCCGCCTGAACCACGCCCTGCGCGACCAGCCCGGCGTCAGCGGCTTTCGGCTGCGGGTGGTGCATGCCGAAAGCCTGCACGCCCACGACGCCGTGGCACGCAGCGAGTGGAACTGGGATGACGGGGTCGGCGACGAGGGGCGACCATGACGATCTGGAAGCAGTTGGAAGAGGCCGCACTGGATGAGCGGCGGCCACTGGCGACCGTACTCGATGCCATTCCCTGGAACGCCGACGGCCTGATCACCGCCATTGCCCAGCAGCACGACAGCGGCGAGGTGCTGATGCTGGCCTGGATGAATCGCGAGGCGCTTGGCGAGACCCTGGCGTCGGGGCAGGTCTGCTACTGGTCGCGCTCGCGCCAGACCCTGTGGCGCAAGGGGGAGAGCTCCGGCCACCGCCAGCGCCTGGTGGAGGCCCGGCTCGACTGCGATGGCGATGCCGTGCTGCTGCTGGTCGACCAGCAGGGGCCCGCCTGCCACACCGGGCGCCCCAACTGCTTCTACAACGCCGTGCGTGGCGATGGGGTCCAGGTCATCACGGTGCCAGGGCAATAGTCATATCGTCTCGACGCTACGACATGCAGGAGTCCAAGGAATGAGCCAACGGCAACAGGAAGTGCCCGACATCGACGTCGTCATCGTAGGGGCCGTGCCCGCGGGCATCGGCATGGCCCTGGCGCTGGATGCGCTCGACGGCCTCGACTGCCGGGTGTTCGACGCCGGCCGGGTCGGCGAATCGTTCCGGCGCTGGCCGAAAGAGACCCGCTTCATCACGCCCTCCTTCCACAGCAACCCCTTCGGGTTGGCGGACCTGAACGCGGTCAATGAGATCAGCTCGCCGGCCATCTTCGCGGGGGCCGAGCATCTCACCGGCGAGCAGTATGCGGACTACCTGACGTTCATCGCCGAAGCGCATGCATTGCCCATCGAGGAGGGTTGCAAGGTGGGGGATGTCGAACCCCTGGAGGAGGGCGGCTTCCTGTTGACCACGCCTCAAGGCAAGCTGCGCACGCGCTTTCTGATCTGGGCCACGGGCGAGTTCCTGTTCCCCGACCTGTCGCCTTTTCCCGGCGCCCAGTGGTGCACCCACTATGCCCGGGTGACGAGCTGGGCGCGTTTCGACTCACCGGCCCATACCGTCATCGGCGGTTACGAAAGCGGCGTGGATGCCGCCGTGAACCTGGTGCGGCTCGGGCACCGGGTGAGCCTGCTGGCGCGCAAGTCGACCTGGAGCCTGATGGCCCCTACGACCCCAGCCTGGCACTATCGCCCTACAGCCGCGAGCGCCTGACCGGGGCGCTCGAGAGCGGACGACTGGAGATCGAATTCGGTGTCGATGTGGTGAGCGTCTCGCGCAGCGAGCATGGCGGCTTTCGCATACGCGCGGCCGACGACCGCCGCTGGGACGTGGCCGAGCCGCCCATCCTGGGTACCGGTTTTCTCAAGGGGGGCGGCGCGAATCAGATCGCCCACCTCTGGGACTGGTCCGACGAAGGCCATGTCGAGCTGACGGAAAGCGACGAATCCACCCGCACGCCGGGGCTCTTCCTGGTGGGCCCCCAGGTGCGCCACGACCGTCGCATCTTCTGCTTCATCTACAAGTTTCGCCAACGCTTCGGCCTGGTCGCCGAAGAGGTCGCCTTTCGGCTGGGGCTGGACGCAGGCGCCCTGCAGAGCGCGGATGGCGCCTGGGGGCCATTCGGCAACCGTGACTGCTGCGAAGGCTGCGAATGTTGAAACGGCCAGGGTACCTCGGCGCCGGCACCACCTGCCTGTTGCTGGGCGGCATGGCGGCGGGGGCTGCCATCGGCCACGCCCTTCCGGCCGGCGGCCAATGGCTGGGTGAGCGCATGGATGCAACCCTGCTGCTGCTGGTCGTGCTGCTGCTGTTCGGTGTGCGCTTCGGGGCCATCGTGAAGGCGCTGGGGCATGTGCGCTTCATCGGCATTGTGCTGGCGGTCAACTTCGTGCTGATTCCCGCCGTGGGGTATGCCATCGCCGCGGCGTTCCTGAATGCGCATCCGCTTTTCATGGTCGGGCTGGCGATCTACTTCATGTCACCCTGCACCGACTGGGTCCTGGGCTTTACCCGGCTGGCCGACGGCAACGTGGCCCTGGGAGCGGCGCTGATTCCGATCAATATGCTGGTGCAGCTGCTGCTCTATCCGCTCTACCTGTCTCTCTTCACACGCCACCTGGTGCCGGTGGAAGGCACGCTCATCGCCGGCACCCTGCTGCAGTGGTTTCTGCTGCCGCTGGCGGTGGCGGTGATCGCACACTTCATGCTGCGGCTGTCACTGGGCGATGCTCGCTTCGGTCGCCTGCTGGCGTGGATCGATCGACTCACCCCCTGGGTGGTTGCGCTGCTGGTGGCGCAGATATTCGCTGACAATATTGCGGTCATCCTCGAGCACGGTGCCGTATTCGGCCGGGTTCTCGCGGCGGTGTTCGTGTTCTTCCTGGCGACCTTCCTGCTGGGGGAGTGGGTCAGCCGCGGGGCACGCCTGGCGTATCCGGAGCATGCGCTGCTGACCATGACCACGGCGGCGCGCAATGCGCCGCTGATGCTGGCGGTGACCATGACCGCACTGCCGGGCCAGCCCCTGATCCATGCCGCCATCGTGATCGGCATGCTGCTCGAATTTCCACACCTGACCCTGCTTCGGCACCTGCTGCTCCACTCGAAGCGAAGCCCGGCCCATGGCCGCCTCCACTCCTGATGAGCCTGACACATGACAGACACACCTCAGACCACTGACACCCCGGCCTCTGACACCATCGCCATCACCCTGCCGGATGGGGCGCAGCGCCGCTTTGCGTCCCCAACCAGCGTCGCGGAGATAGCGGCGGCCATTGGCCCGGGCCTGGCCCGCAGCACCCTGGCCGGCAAGGTGGATGGCCGCCTGGTCGACGCTTGCGACCCCATCGAGGGCGATGCCCAAGTGCAGATCATTACCCCCCGGGACCCCGAGGGGGTGGAGATCATCCGCCACTCCTGTGCCCACCTGATCGGGCATGCCGTCAAGCAGCTCTACCCGACGGCCAGGATGGTGATCGGCCCGGTGATCGAGGACGGGTTCTACTACGACATCGCCTATGAGCGCTCCTTTACCCCGGAAGACCTGGCGGCCATCGAGGCGCGCATGCAGGCGCTGATCGCCAGGGAGTACGACGTCGTCAAGCGCATGACGCCGCGGGATGAGGCCATGCGTCTGTTTCGCGAACGTGGCGAGGAGTACAAGCTGCGACTGATCGACGAGCTGCCCGATGAACCGGCGCTGGGGCTCTATTTCCACGAGGAGTACCTGGACATGTGCCGCGGCCCGCACGTGCCCAACACCCGCTTCCTCAAGCATTTCCGGTTGACCAAGCTGTCCGGCGCCTACTGGCGAGGGGATGCGAAAAACGAACAGCTGCAGCGCATCTACGGTACGGCCTGGGCCGACAGCAAGGACCTCAAGGCCTATCTCAAGCGCCTGGAGGAGGCGGAGAAGCGCGACCACCGCAGGCTCGGTCGTCAGCTGGACCTGTTTCACTTCCAGGAGGATGCCCCCGGCGCGGTGTTCTGGCATCCCCGCGGCTGGGCGGTATTCCAGGAGCTGATCGCCTACATGCGTCGCCGCCAGGAGGACGCCGGCTACGTGGAGGTGAACACTCCGGACGTCATGGACCGCAGTCTTTGGGAGCTCTCCGGCCACTGGCACAACTACCGTGAGCATATGTTCACCACCGAGACCGAAGACGGCCGTTCGCTGGCCCTCAAGCCGATGAACTGCCCGGGCAGCGTGCTGCTCTACCGCCACGGCCTGAAAAGCTACCGGGACCTGCCCATTCGCATGGGCGAGTTCGGCAAGGTGCACCGCTACGAGCCCTCCGGTGCGCTGCACGGTCTGTTGCGGGTGCGCCACTTCACCCAGGATGACGCCCACATCTACTGCACGCCGCAGCAGATGATCGGTGAATGCCGCGATGTGGTGGCGCAGGTGCTGGATATCTACCGTCAGTTCGACTTCGAGGACGTGCTGATCAAGCTCTCCACACGGCCGGAGAACCGCATGGGCGATGATGCCAGCTGGGACCTGCTGGAGAACGCGCTGACCCAGGCCTTGGACGAGATGGGCCTGGCCTACCGGCTCAATCCCGGTGAAGGCGCCTTCTACGGACCCAAGCTGGAGTTCGTGCTGCGCGATGCCATCGGCCGCGACTGGCAGTGCGGCACCCTGCAGGTGGACATGAATCTGCCCGAGCGCTTCGGCCTGGACTACGTGGACGAGGATGGCCAGCGCCAGCGCCCGGTGATGTTGCACCGTGCCCTGTTCGGCTCCCTGGAGCGCTTCACCGGCATATTGATCGAGCACCACGCGGGCAAGCTCCCTGCCTGGCTGGCGCCCGTTCAGGTCGTGGTGCTCTCCATCACCGAGCAGCATGCCGATTATGCCCTGGAGGTGGCCCAGGCACTGCGCGGTTCGGGCCTGCGCGTGGAGGCGGACATTCGCAACGAGAAGGTCGGCTACAAGATTCGCGAGCAGACGCTGCAGCGCGTTCCCTTCCAGCTGATTGTCGGTGCCAGGGAAGCCGCCTCCGGCAGCGTGGCGATTCGCACCCGGGAGGGCGACGACCTGGGCAGCCTGGATATTTGCGCCGCCATTGCCCTGCTGGGCGAACGCGCTGCCGCCCCCGACACCCAGCATCGGCGTGCCGCCCAGGCGGCCCTGCTCGAGCGGCTGCAGGCGAGCGGTCAGCGCGAGGTTGCCTTATGAGCTTTGCTGCCGGCATCGAATAGCGACAGGCCCCCCAGGCAAACCAGGGCGCATCGTCCCCGGTTGGTCTTCACTTGGGTCGTGATGCTGCTAGCCTGATGTGAAGCTCAAGTACGCGCGACTTGCACAGGGCTGTCGGAGGGATGTGGCAGCCGGTTCGCTTCAATCAGGAAGATTGATATGAAAGCAAACGGCACATGGCTCCTGTCACTGGTATTGGCGGTGGCTTTCCTCTTTGCCGGCCCGGCGTTGGCGCAAATGCCTCAGGGCGAGGGGGAGCGTGGAAATGGAGACGAGAGTGAGGAGAGGCTATGGTTCCCTGTCGATTCGCTCAACGCCGGTCTTGATGAGGTGCCCGAAGAGGTCAAGAGGCGCACGCCACGCGATGCGATCCGCAGCTTTCTGGCGCTTGTCGAGGAGGAGGCGTTCTCTGCCGCCGCGCATTTTCTCAACCTTTCAGACCTGGACGAGGCAGAGCAACGGGAGCAGGGGGCCTGGCTGGCCAGGCAACTGGCCGAAGTCCTCAAGCGTGGGGAGTGGCTGGACACCTCCAACCTTTCCGGGCGTCAGGATGCCGCCATCGAGGACCCATCCGGCCAGCATCCCCGGGCAGGAGAGCCGCGCCGGGATATCGAGCTGGCATCGCTCACGGTGGATGGCGAAGCCTATGACATTCGCCTGGCTCGCTATCGAGTCGATGACGAGGACCCCGCCTGGCTGGTTACGCCGGACAGCGTGTCGTCGATTCCCCTGCTCTATGAGGCGTACGGTCCCTCGCTGCTGGAAGAGTACATTCCGGAGCGCTTGAAGACCTCGCTCGGCAGGCTCGAGGCCTGGGAGTGGATTGCCATTCCCGTCTTCCTGCTCCTGACTGGCCTGGTGGGTTGGGGGGTCTACGCCCTGGTGGGCTTGCTGGCGCACTGGTTCCCCAACGGCGTGCCCAGCATCTTCGCCGGCAGGATCCAGATGCCCATGGCGCTTCTCATCATGGCGTTCGTCGCCCAGGCACTGCTCGACTATGTGGTCTCCTTCACGGCGGTGGCGACCACCTTCATTCGGGTGCTGCTGATCATTCTTATCGCCTGGGGCGTCGGTACCATTGCACTCCGCCTGGTGGACACCATCCTGCTCAAGGTGACGCGGCGTATGGTGGGGGAGATCGACGACACCAAGCCCCGGGACGAACGCAAGCTGCTCACCACACTCTATGCGCTGCGTCGGGTCATTATCCTGGTCACGGTGATCGCGGTCTCCGTTTATGTACTGAGCCAGATCCAGCTCTTCGAGACGCTGGGGCTGTCGCTGCTGGCATCGGCCAGTGTACTGGCGGTGCTGGTGGGTATTGCCGGCCAGGCGGTGCTCGGCAACATTCTCTCCTCGTTCCAGCTGTCGTTGGCGAAGCCCATTCGCATCGGCGACCTGGTGATGTTCGAAGGGCAGTGGTGCTACGTGGAGGGCATCTTCTACACCTTCATCCGCCTGAGGGCATGGGATGAACGGCGCCTGATCGTACCGGTGACTTACTTCGTCTCCAGGCCGTTCGAGAACCTCTCGGTCACGAGCGCCAAGATGTACCGCACCCTGGAAATGAAGCTCCACGTGAGTGCCGACATAGCGCTGATCAGAGAGAAGTTCCTGGCGTTTGCCAAGGAGGAGGACAACGTCGTGGAACACCACAAGCTGTGCTGCTATGTAACGTCGCAGACCGAGACGGCCCAGACGGTCTCCTGCTACCTGATGGCATCCGACCCCTTCGCCGGCTGGGTGGCGGAAATGAACATCCGCGAGCGGCTGATGGCCTTCATCCGTGATGAGCACCCGGAGTGGTGGCCACGAGACGTGGTGGTGCTCAGCCAGTACGATATCGCCAAGGGTGGACGGCAGGATGCCCGGCCGCCGGCATGGGCGGGCAGCGACGAGAAGCCGCCTTCTCCATGAACCAGTCCCTTGGGGTCACCCTCCATTCCGATAGCGCTTCCTGGCTTCGGCGATGGTGCGGTGGTGGGTGTCGGCCCAGCTCACCAGCGCCTGCATCGGTTTGAGAATGGAGTAGCCGAGTTCGGTAAGACGGTATTCCACCTGCGGCGGCACCTCCGGGTAGACCGTGAGTGTGATGAAGCCCTCCTGTTCCAGATGCTTGAGGGTGCGCGACAGCATCTGCTGGGTCCGTCTCGGCAAGGATACGTTGCTGAGCAATGAGAACGGCTCCAGCATCTCGTTCGAAGATTACGCCATTGCCATGGTCGATGAACTCGAACGCTCTGCCCACGTGAGCCAGCGCCTCACCGTGGGCTATTGAGGCCATTACAGGTTGCTCAGGCAGGAATTGGAAAATCAATTCCTGCCTGCCCGCTCTAGCATCTCTATTGCATCGGATCCTTCATGGGTCGTCGTTAGCCTATCCAAGCATGGACCGGGGCGACGTTCTGCTTTGCAGTCGCTGTATCAGCGGATTACGAAGCCGCGACCCACCGGGTCACGTGCATCGATCAGCCATTTGGCGTAGCCGATCAGCTCGGCTGTGCCCTGTACGCTGGGGCGGATGGCCCGGTAACCGCCAATTTCCGTCTTGCCGAGGATTTCACCGGTGAAGCGGCCACTGCCGAGCAGGCCCTCAGAGTAGATGGGGCTACCCACTTCCAGATCATTGCGGGCATGGAACATGGCCATCATCGCACTGGTGCCGGTGCCGCCGGGGGAGCGGTCTAGCTTTCCGCCGGAGAATACGTGTACGTTGCGGTAGAGCGAATCCGGCTGCGAGCCCTCGTGCCAGAAGGTGACGAAATTCAAGCCGTTGATATGCGGGTGGGTCGGGTGCCGAATCTCCATGCGGGCGTTGAGTTCGGCCTTCACCGCCTCACCGGCGTGGGCGAAATAGCTGCCATTGTCGGGGCAGATTGGCTGCTTGTCGGACGGCACCCGGATGATGGCGAAGAAGTTGCCGCCGAACACCAGGTCGGCCTTGAGCGTGCCGAGGCCAGGCACCTCGACCGGGATATCCTGTTCCATGACGAAGGCCGGCACGTTCTCGAAGCGAGTCCAGTGCACCTTATTGGCGTCGGATTTCACCTCCGAGACCACGGTGCCGGCGGTGGTTTCGAAGCGGATACGTGTGAGTCCATTATCTTGGGGAGGCGGAGCCAGGCGGTGGGCCACCATGGCCATGGAGAGCGCAATGGTGCCGTGGCCACACATGTCGACGAACTGCTCGCCATCGATCCACAGCATGCCGGCGTCATGGTCGGCGTCGGAGGGCGGGGTGAGGAACACACCGAACATGTGCTGATGACCTCGGGGCTCGCGCATGAGGCTGGTGCGAACATGGTCATGATGGTCTAGCAGGTAACGGCGCTTGGCGAGGATGTCACTACCGAATGGGTAGGGTATGCCGCCGTGGATGATACAGGTGGGTTCGCCTTCGGTGTGGGTATAGATCACATCGAGAAATTGCTGGTTGTTCATGATATTTCCTGTGGCTATAGCGTTGAGGTTGCAGGTCAGGGTGTGCGGCTAGAGTTAGAGGCCGAGCCAGCGGGGTACGCTCATGACGATGCCTTCCGGCCAGACGATGACGGCGAGCAGGACGAACAGCATCACGGCGATGAAGGGTAGGTTGGCGTAGGTGATACGAATGACGTCGACTTTGGCGATCACGCTGGTAATGAATAGTGCGGCGCCTACCGGTGGTGTCTGCTGCCCGATGCCCCAGCACAGGATCACCACCATGGCAAACTGCAGCGGATCGATGCCGAGCAACTGAACGCTGGGCAGGAACAGGGGCACGACGATGAACATCATGGCGATGCCGTCCAGGAAGGTTCCGGCGATGATCAGCACCAAGCTGAGGATCAGCAGGAATCCGATCGGACCCATGTCGAGCGCTGCGATGGGGCCCAGCACCAGCTGGCCGAGGCTTTGGTAGGTGAAGGTGTAGCCGAGGGTATGGGCGGCGGCGGTAACGAACATTACCGCACCGGTCAGCACGGCACTTTCCACCAGAGCGCGGTAGAACATGCGCAGCGAGAGCGAGCGGTACACCAGCATGCCGGCGAAGATGCCGTAGGCTACGGCCACGGCAGAGGCCTCTGTCGGCGTGAAGATACCGCCAAGAATGCCACCCAGGATGATCACCGGCATCATCAGGCGGGTAAGGCTTTGACTAAGGTCTTGCCAAGATATCCAAGTGAGAAGGCCGCCTCGATGGGGTACTGGCGCTTCACTGAGATCCACCAGGCCATAGCGATTAGACCCACCGCTGTAAGTGCGCCTGCGATGAGGCCGGCGGCGAACAGCGCCCCGGTGGACAGACCCATGTAGGCGCTCAGCAGCACCATGGGTACGCTGGGCGGAATGATGATGCCAATGGTGGACGATGAGGCCGTTACCGCAGCGGTGAAGGGAGCCGAATAACCCCGTTTGACCATCTGCGGGATCATTACCCCACCCACGGCAGCGGTATCGGACATCGAAGTGCCGCTCATGCCGGCGAAGAACATCGAGGTGAGAATGTTGACTGCCGCCAAGCCGCCCCGAATGGCGCCGACCAAGGCTCGTGCCAGGTCGATCAGGCGTCCCGAGATACCGCTATGGTTCATGATCTGGCCAGCCAGGATGAACAGCGGCACCGCCAATAGAGGAAAGGATTCGGTGCCGCGATATAAGCGCTGCACCAGCACCAGCATATCGACGCCGGAGTATGCCAACACGCAAATCGAGACCAGTGTGAGGGCGAAGGCGATCGGCATGGCCAGGCCGATCAGCGTCAGCAGCGCCAGCAGGATAACGAGCAGGATCATGACGAAGTCTCCTCAAGCGCGGCGTGCCGGGAGGCCTCATAGGGGGGCACCTTGGCTTTGACGGCGGCGACACATTGGCGTACGAGTTCCAGTAGCATGCCGACACCGGTGATTGGCACGGCGATGTAGAACATCCACTGGGGAGCGCCCAGCATCAGGGTGGTACGGTGTGAGAACTGCAGGGTTTGTTCGATGCCCCAGATCACCATGACCGCGCAGACCACGCCAATAAGCGTCTGGTTGATGAAGAACAACAACCACTGCCCACGGCTGGGAAGAAGCGCCGCGATTACGTCGATGCGCAGGTGCGCGCCCTGGCGCAGAGCGAGATAGCCGCAGAAAAAGGTGACGTAAACCAGCAGCCCGACCAAAACTTCGGCGCTCCAGGACAGCGAGGCATTGAACACATAGCGGGCGAGTACGGCTGCCATGGCCAGCAAGGTAATGGCAGACAACAGCAGTGCGGCGACCGCTTCGAAAAGACGATCAAGCATGGTGAAGCTCCCGGGGGCAGGGCAGGCCGGGAAAGGCCTGCCTGAGGTTGGAGGCGACTCAGGGGTGGCTGGCGATGCGCTCCACCATCACGCGGGCCTCTTCCGACAGAGTCTGTGTGAAGGACTCCCAGAGCGGTTGCGAAGCTTCGATGAAGGCTTCGGTGTCAACCTCGTTGACCTGCATGCCGTTCTGTTCGACCAGGTCGATGACGCTCTGGTCGGCGCCCTCGCCGAAGGCCACGGTGGCTTCGAAAGCCTTCTGGCCACCTTCGAGCAACGCCTGCTGTACCTCTCCAGGAAGATCCTGGTAGCGTGCTTCGTTCATCAGCAAGAAGCCCACGGTATAGACGTGGTTCGAAAGTGAGAGGTAGTTCTGCACTTCATAGAAACGACTGGCCTCGACCTCGACCAGCGGATTTTCCTGGCCGTCAAAGACACGAGTCTGGAGCGCGGAATAGAGCTCCGGGTAGGGCAGCGGTGAGGCGTTGGCACCATAGGCGTTGAACATTTCCACCCGTTGGCGGCTCTCTGGTGTGCGGATGCGCAAGCCGTTCAAGTCTTCAGGCTTTTCTATAGGGTGACGGTTGTTGGTGATGTGGCGAAAGCACCCTCGTAGAAACCGATGACCCGGTAGTCTTTCTCCTGTAGCTGTTCCTTTATGACTTCGCCTACCTCACCCAAGAGCACGTTTCTTACGTGTTCTCGATCACGAAACAGGTAGGGTAGCGAGAGGATACCCAGATCTTCGTCGATGGTCGTAATCGGTGTTTCGATGGTGGCGATGTCGAGCGTGCGAGTATCCAGTGACTCGATGTTGCTGACTTGATCGCCCAGGGAGCCGGAGTGGAATAGAGTGATCGTCACGCTGTCGTCGGTGGTGGAGGCCACGTGCTCCGCAAGGGCGGTCAAGCCTGCCATTTGGATACCCTGCTGGCTGCCGATGGTTACGGCGCGGAGCTCGAGGTCGGCGGCGGTAGCGGGGCCCGCTAGCCCAAGGGTAAGGGCAAGCGCGGTAAACAGGGGCATGGATGAGAGGGGCTTCATGGTGACGCTCCTTGGGTTGTTGTTGAGAGAGTCGTGTCACGGACCTGAAGGATCACGTACTCCTAGCCTAAGGTCTCACCATGCGAGGATATAGAAAATTCAAGACATATTTTTGAACATAAGGGACGTCTAGCTGTATGCCACTGTTGTGACTTCGGTTTGGCGCCCCTGCCGTCGTGATTGGCTCGGGCTGTGCCCGTAGTGAGTCGTGAAATCCCTGGAGAGATGAGCGGCATCGGCAAAGCCGCAGTCGGCGGCGATTTCGGCGATTGAACTGTCGGTATGCTGCAATAGCCACTCGGCATAGCGCAGTCGCATGGTTTTGAAATAGCGCATGGGCGTGGTGCCTATCTCTTGCCGGAAGAGACGATCCAACTGACGAGGGCTCAGGTTGATGCGCTCGGCTAGGCCTTGGGAATCCAGCCGGGCATTCAACGACTGCTCCATGATCAGTACGGCAACCCGAACCCGCTCGTCGCGAATTTCATGAATGGCTTCGAAGAAGTGGGTTTGCGGCGAGTTGGAGGTGCGCATGCCGTTGAGAATCATGTGTCGAATGGCCTGTTGAGCTTTTTCCGGGCCACACCTGCGCCGTATCAGGTGTAATGCCATATCGGTAGCTCCCGACGATCCGGCACAGGTGATTACCCGGGCAGATTCGAGAAATAGGCGATCGGGAGTCGCGTCGATCTGCGGGAACTGTTGGCGAAAGTCATTGATGACGTTCCAGTGCACGCAGACCCGCTGACCCTTGAGCAAACCAGCCCGCGCGATGGAGAAGGTGCCGGTACAGACTCCCACCAGCTTTACGCCCTGCTTGCAGGCTTCCTTCAGGTAGACGCTGAGAGCCTTGTCTTCGTGAGGGTCGAGATAGTTGTTACCGCCGCATACGGCGATATGGGTGAAGTGGCACGGGTCACGGTAAGAGGTTTGGGGGTGGACCTCCAGGCCGCAGCTCGAGGTAACCGGCCCTGGCCCCATGATTTGCCAGCTGCAATGGATCTGTCGGCTGCGCCCTCCCTTGTCGGCGGCCAGGCGTAGCGAGTCTATGAATCCGGCAAAGGCGTTCAGTGTGAACAGTGGCAGTAGAATGAAGCCGACACGCAGCGGCGGCTGTTGGGGCTGGGGCATCGAGGGCCTCATCACGGCGAGCGAAAACGACTGCGCTTCAGTATGCGCTGATGGATGGGGATCTTCGAGTCCAGTCGAATGCAGCGGAAAAGGCCCGCTCCACTCAAGGACGACGATACGCTATAACAGCGAAGCGACAAGAAGTCGCTTAACAGGACGACTCATTCGTATAAGGAAACCACATGGCCTCCATTCGCCGTGAGCTGGTGGCGTTGATCGAGCGCGGCGCAATCCCGCGGGAGCAGGTGCCACGGGCAGTGGCACTTTCCGGGCTGCATCCTTCCGGGCGGGCCTGGGGGCTGTTTCTCGACAGGTTGCTGCTGTGGCTGGGCACGCTGGCGCTGGCCTGCTCGGTGCTGTTCCTGGTCGCCTACAATTGGAGCGAGATGAGCCGCTGGCTACGCTTCGGGCTGGTGCAGGCCTCGCTGGTGGCGGCCATCGGCGTCTACTGGTGGGCCGAGGGGCGCGGCAGGGCGAATAAGAGAGCGGATCACACTATCGTGGCACGGGCGGCCCTGACGGCAGCTTCGCTGCTGCTAGGCGTCCTGCTGGCGTTGTTCGGCCAGGTGTACCAGACCGGCGCCGATCCCTGGCAGCTGTTCTTCTTCTGGGCGGTATTGATGCTGCCCTGGGCCGTGGTGGCCCGCTTCGATGCGCTCTGGATACTCTGGCTTGGGCTGCTCAACCTTTCCCTGGCGCTCTACCTCCACACCTGGGGCGGCGCGCTCGGCATGCTGTTCGCCAGCGATGCCGCGACGCTGTGGGGGCTGTTCGCGCTCAATACCCTGGCCCTTGCGCTGTGGGAACTGGGTGCGCGGCGCTGGCGTTGGCTGGCGCCCGGGTGGGCCACCAGCCTTCTGGCGCTGGGCAGCGGCATTCCCCTGACCCTGCTGATGCTCATGTTCATCCTGGATGAGTGGGCCGAAGTCTCGGCTGCCGTGCTGGTGTATCCGCTCTGGCTGGCGGCGCTCCATGTCGTCTATCGCCACTGGCGACCGGACCTGTTCATGCTGGCGGGCGGCTGTCTGTCGGTCATCGTGGTGGTCACCACTTTCTTCGGTCGGCATCTGCTGTGGCACGGTGGTCCGGGCGGCTTTCTGCTCCTCTCCATGGCGGTGCTGGGGCTGGGCGCCCTGGCGGTGTTCTGGCTCAAGCGGCTGCACCGGGAGATGTCGGCATGACCTTTTCGCTAAAGCACTCGTCCCTCAAGGAAAAGCTCAGCCAGGGCGGTATCGACATCGCAGAGAGTGAGGCAGTCCCGGCGCTGGAGACACCCTGGTTCGTGCGGGCGCTGCAGGCGTTCTCGGGCTGGCTGGCCGCCCTGTTCCTGCTCGGCTTCATCGGCATGGGCGCCGTGTTCATTCTCGACAGCAGCGTCGCTGCCGCGCTCCTGGGACTGGTAATGATCGCCGGTGCCTATGCGGCGCTAAGGGGGCGCTCGGGCGATTTCCTCGAGCACCTGGCCCTGGCGGGAAGCCTGGCGGGGCAGCTGCTGGTGGCCTGGGCCCTGGGCTCCGTCCTGGGGGACGTGAATGCCGGCTTCTGGTGGTCGCTGGTGGGGCTGCAGGGCGTGCTGGCGCTAGTGATGCCAAGCCTCACTCATCGCACCTTTTCTGCCTTCGCGGCGAGCCTGGCGTTCTACCTGGCCTTGATCGAAGGCACCGCGGCGCCTTCCCTGGCCGGCGGCCTGCTGCTGCTGGCGGCGACGCTGCTGTGGCTCAACGAGTTTCGCCGGCCAGCTTATATACGCCAGTGCCAGGCGCTGGGCTACGGCCTCCTGCTGGGGGTGCTGGCCATCCAGGCCATGGGGTATCACGGCGAGTCGCTGTTCCTGGGGCATTACCACCATGTCACTGGGCTGGCCTGGCTGGAGCCCTGGGCGGGCGATGCGCTGGCCACGCTGGCCTTCGTTCTATTGCTGCGCCACGTCTTCCGGCGCTACCAGCCCGCCATTGCGGCGAGGGCGTGGATGGCCGCCTATGCTGCCGCGGCGGGGCTGATGCTGTTATCGCTCCAGGCCCACGGCCTGAGCCACGGGGTGCTGGTGATCGCGCTGGGCTTCGCCATCGGTAACCGAGCGATCATGGCGCTTGGCGTGATACTGCTGCTGATGGCCGGCGCCAGCTACTACTACTGGCTCGACGTCACGCTGCTGGCCAAGTCTGCGACACTGTTCGTGCTGGGCTTGTTGCTGCTGGCGCTGCGCTGGGTGCTGCGCCGCAGGTGGCCGGGCGGTATGCCGGTCGTGGCCAGGGAGGGCGAGAGCCAATGACACTGACAGCCAAGTGGCGCCGGATCGTGGTGGTGGCCGCCACATTACTGGTCCTGGCGGCGGTCAACTGGAGCATCTGGGCCAAGGAGCGACACCTGGCCGAGGGCGAGGTGGTGTACCTGGAGCTGGCGCCGGTGGACCCCCGCTCATTGATGCAGGGTGACTACATGGCACTCAGCTTCGAGATCGCCAACCGCATCCGGGAGGCTCACCATGCGCAGCGCGAGGAGAGTGACGAATGGCAGGCCGCCGACGGTCATGCGGTGGTCCGCCTGGATGCGCAGCGTGTTGCGCAGTTCCAGCGCCTGGGCGCCGATGATGAAACGCTGGATACCGACGAGATGCACCTGCGTTACCGGCTGCGCAACGGCCGCATCCGGTTCGCCACCAACGCCTTCTTCTTTCAGGAGGGCCATGCCGAGCGCTATGAACCCGCCCGCTACGGCCAGTTCCGCGTCAACGCGCGCGGTGAGCCCCTGCTGGTATCCCTGCACGATGCTGAGCTGGAACTGCTTGGGGAGATGGCGCGGTGAAGGAAGGAGCCAAATGAACAAGGAAAGCGTTCACCGCATCCTGGTCGCGGTCGAGATGCTCTTGCTGGCACTGCCGGCGAGTGTGGTATGTCTGTTCTCCGGCCTGGCCCTGCTGCTGACGGTGGGGTTCCCCTGGGGCCTGGAAGGGACTGTTTTCCTGCTCTTCGTGTTCATCGGCGGGCTGAGCATCGTCGGGTTATGGCGCGTGGCGAGCGCCTATCTCTTGCGCCGACAGGAGAGGGGCCCGATAACCCCGGCATTGATCTGGTGGTGGCGGGCGGCCTGCATGGGGGCAGGGCTTGTGGCGGTGAGCGCGATGCTGTTCTGCCTGCTTGTCTGGGGCCTGGACCTGCCGGAGTGGGTGATCGTCGTCGCCTTCGGCATCGTCGCCAGCCCTATGCTGGTGCCTTTTCTGCATCTTGCCTATCTGCTGAGAGTGTCGAGACAGGAGGTGTCGTCGCATCATGGACCGTAACGGCATGCCGGACACAAACGCATCAGGCCCGCATAAGCGGGCCCTGAGATCGAACCGGGGAGGTTCGAGAACTCGTGTGATCGTTAGATCAGGCGAGTTGCTTGATGTTCGAAGCCTGGAGGCCTTTCTTCCCCTGGGTCACGTCATAAGTGACGCTTTGACCTTCCTGCAGAGACTTGAAGCCTTCTGCCTGAATTTCGGAGAAGTGGGCAAAGACGTCATCACTGCCGTCAGACGGAGCGATAAAACCAAAACCTTTTGAATCGTTGAACCACTTAACTGTGCCAGTAGACATAATAAATCCTTTCGCGCTTAGCGCTTTGCAATACAATCCTGGTGTTACCCAGACGATAAGTAGCGGGTAAAACAAGGAATACAATTACAGGCTGCCGAAAGAATTCGAATGCTTCTGAAACCATGCCGCTTGCTAACCAACTGAGCACTACGGTGTCACGCCTGACGTCGCGGGTCAAAGTATTTCGTAAATTATTCGCACGACGCCGCTTTCCATCCGGACGGGGCAGGCAGCGCCGGTCGAGGCGCCGGTCGAAGAAATTTGCTTAACAGGCTATCGTTGCGGGGTGTGAATCGCGCAAGTGCAGCGACGCTACGTATCCTGTCGGGAGATTTCATGAGCCAAGACAACGAGTACGTGCCGCCGAAGGTGTGGAAATGGGAGAAGGCGAGCGGGGGGCAGTTTGCCAATATCAACCGACCCATCGCCGGCCCCACCCACGACAAGGCGCTACCCGTCGGCAAGCACCCATTCCAGCTGTATTCACTGGCCACGCCAAACGGCGTCAAGGTCACGGTGATGTTCGAGGAGTTGCTGGCGCTGGGGCATACGGGAGCCGAATACGATGCCTGGCTGATTCGCATCGGCGATGGGGATCAGTTCGGCAGCGGTTTTGTCGGAGTGAACCCGAATTCCAAGATCCCGGCGATGATGGACCACAGTGTCTCGCCGCCTATCCGGGTGTTCGAGTCGGGTTCAATCCTGCTTTATCTGGCGGAGACGTTCGGCGAATTCTTGCCGCGTGACCCGGCGAGGAGAACGGAAACACTGAACTGGCTGTTCTGGCAGATGGGCAGTGCGCCCTACCTGGGGGGTGGCTTCGGTCACTTCTATGCCTACGCGCCGACCAGGATCGAATACGCCATCGACCGCTTCACCATGGAGGTCAAGCGTCAGCTCGACGTGCTCGATCGGCGCCTGGCCGAGACGCGCTACCTGGGCGGGGACGAATACACCATTGCCGATATTGCCAACTGGCCGTGGTATGGGCAGTTGGCGCTGAACCGCGTTTACGATGCCGGCGAATTCCTTCAGGTGCAGGAGTACGAGAACGTGCAGCGCTGGGCCAGGGAAATCGCCGCACGACCGGCGGTAAGGCGCGGGCGCATGGTCAACCGCACCTTCGGTTCGTCTGAGGAGCAGCTACATGAGCGCCATGATGCCAGCGACTTTGAGATGAAAACCCAGGAGGAAGCTAAGTAACCTGCGAGTCATGATACGGGCCGGATGTGTATCCGGCTTATTGCGCTGTCGCCGCGGCTGGTGTCAATCGCCGCGTTCCCTGCCTTGCTGCCCCTGGGCGATCAGTTCATCGGCCAACGCGCGTGCGGCCAGGGCGAATTCCACCCGTGCGGCCGACAGCGCGCCCATATCCTTGGAGCTGGAGTTTCGCTCCAGGTCATCAAGCAGAAGCTTTGCCTGTACCAGTCGTTGCTCCAGGCTCTCGCTCAGCAAAGGGTCATGGGACGACATCTCACCAGCCATGTTCAGGTTGTTCATTTCACCTTTCTCCAACGCCACTGCCTGCCTGGGGGGCATCCGAGGCTGTAGCGATCCATCGCCTGCCATATTCGACACTTGCTAATCTGGATATCGGACTCCAGGGCGAAAACTTGAGCCCTGCTCACGCCGCGAAGTGATCGGTGGCGATCAGTGGCGGCATCGCGAGTGTTGATGTGGCGAAGAGGAGACAATGGGGAGGAGAGGTGGGGTGACACGCGCTGGCCAGGGGCTCAGCCGATTGCCTCCCTTGCCGTAAGCAAGCGTACTTGAGGAACGGTGCAGGTTCTGCTGCGTCCCTCAGCTTTAGCGGCATAAAGCCCTTCATCGGCCTGCTGTATCAACGCCTGGGGGCTATGGTGACGAACGGGTAGCAGTGAGGCTGCGCCGATGCTGACAGTGACTCGATCCGCCACCGGTGAGGCATCAAAGTCGATGTGGCGCTCGCTCAGCAGGGCATGAATGCGCTGAGCCAGAATCGTTGCACCCTCCAGGTCGGTGCGAGGAGCGAGGATGACCATTTCTTCGCCGCCATATCGCGCCAGCAGGTCGCCGGGGCGGTTGATTGCCTGGCTCAGTACGGCGGTCACTTCCTTCAGGCAACGGTCGCCCTCCAGGTGACCGTGGGTGTCGTTGAAGATCTTGAAGTAGTCGACATCGATCATCAGCAGGCCGAGAGGCTGGCGTTCGCGAGCGGCCCTACGCCACTCCCGTTTCAGTACCCGCCCGAACTCGCGGCGGTTGGCAATCTCCAGCAAGCCGTCTCGGGTAGCCTGCTGATGGAGGTCATTATTCAGGGCTCCCAGCGCCGCTTGTGCTTGCACGAGCCGGGTTTCGCGAGCCTGGGCGTCGCGCAGTAGGGGCAGGAAAATAATCGATGTCAGAGCAACCCCACCAAGGAAAGAGGCCAGTATCAGGCCGGTGTGCAGTGCTCCGGGTGCCAGGCCCGTCGGGAAGGTGGCGCGAACGACGGTCTGTTCCGGTATCAGGCTGTTGATGGCAAGCACGGCCGCGACGAAGATCGCTGCAGCAAGAAGTCGGGGTAACAGGTTGGGGCTAATGTACAGTGAGTGCTTGGGCTTGATATGCATACGTGGCGTCTCGTTCCAAAGTCTGGTCTCGCAATGCTGAGTAGAGATTTCGGTGATGCGCCGTGCCTGATGCAAATTGCTGCTGTGAGCAAAAAAAAAGGCCGCAGAGCGGCCCAAGTACGCAGGGAACTAAAGGATCTAGCTTACCGTCAGCGAGCCGATATGACGGACAGCTGAGAATAGGGGGGAGGCCTCCTTGCCGGGATCCATCCCGTATTCACCATCCCTTGGCGACATTTCCTTGGCAGCATCCTTCCTTGCCTGAGCAAGGGCCTCCTTGAGAGCGGGGGTGGTCACGGTGCGATTGCCGGCTTCCCCGATCGTCTTGCTACTGGCCAGGATAATGCGATAAAGGTGCCAGAAAAATTAATTTCTATATAAAACAAATAGATATTATGAAGATTAATTGAGATATGCTTGAGGTCGGCTGATATGGGCTTCCATAAGACCGAGATCTGTTGCGGATCGCAGACGGTTATTGTGGTCTGTCGGAAAAAATTTTTAAAAACAGATGCTTGTGGTGTCGCTATGCGGCGACATCTGGCGGGCTGGAATGGCATCTGGCGGGCTGGAATGGCATCTGGCGGGCTGGATAGAGCATCAGATGACAACTGTTTGGTCGGTACCCTTGCTGTTCAATAACAGGCGCGTGTCGGCGCCAGGCACCAACGGCCCGGCCGGGGTGGGCAAGTCTTGGGCTATCGGTTTGAGGAAAAGCGCAGCCGGGCGATGCGGCTGCGTGGTGATGACGGCGAGAAAATGCCATCACTGGACGGAGGTAATGAGTACTGGAGCGACCCCTCGGTTGATCATGCCCAGCTCCCTGGCGGCGCGCTTGGAGAGGTCGATGACGCGTCCCTGGACGAAAGGACCGCGGTCGTTGATCAGGACTGTGACCTCGCGGCCGTTGTCCGGACGGGTCACCACCACCTCGGTGCCGAACGGCAGGCTCGGGTGGGCTGCGGTCAGGGCCTGCTGGTCGAAGGGCTCGCCGCTGGCGGTCGTTAGACCCTGGAAGCGGTCGCTGTAGAAGGATGCGATGCCCTCATCGATCAGCTCAGGCGCTTCATGGGCCGCTGCCTTGCCAATCAGCAACAGGCCTATCAGGCCGCCGGTCAGGATCAGGCGAGTTCGTGTCGCCATGTTTCACCTCGTGACTACTGCATCGCGCCGCTAATCGTATCCCACGATCAGGCGCCATGATCGTGATTGAGGACGCGTGGCTCATGCTGCACCAGCCTCGCACTCGTCTCAAGCCAGCCCCAAGGCATGTACTGCCAGCCGGAAATCGGTATCCATATGTCACTCAAAGTATCCATATGTCACAAGATCGCCGACGTTAACAGGGGTTGCCGGCAAGATAGTAGTCGTATTGCCGAGTCAGGGCAACCCAATACGAAAACACCCTATTGGGCCAGGGGCTCAATAGGGTGTGGTAGCTACCGAAAACGTCAACCATCAGGAAGAGTAATCTTCCTTGTACAGTTCGGCCTTGGCGTCACGCATGACGTCTTCACAGGCCGCTTGCTGGGCGAGCTGGGTCAGTAGGCCCTGGGTGACTTCGAAGCCTTTTCCCAGGCAGGTGTCGATATCCTGGCGACTCACATGGGGGGTAACGCTGCAGTCGATCTTGATCGTCCTTCCGCTGCCATCCAGCTTATCGGCGAGCTGTCGCAGTCGCCAAGCGATGCGCTCTTTCCAGCTTGATGCTTCTTCCACGCCTTCATATACGCTAAACGTGCATTGCCACTCAGGTTTATAGATTTTCATATGAAACC
>NZ_AZQX01000377.1:0-10649 GCF_000568385.1 Halomonas sp. BC04 | reverse complement strand
CTGGGATCGCCAGTCCTTGCCCGATGAGTCCGTCTATGCTGCCCTGGCCGAGGATCTGCTGGAAGGCAGGAGGCGCGCAACCTGGGGTTGCTATCGAGCCGGCTAAACTACGAGCAGTCGGGCATGCGCTCTGCCATCACCAGGACGGCGCGAAACCTGCGTACCATGGACCCTCCCTACAAGGAGGCCATGATCGAGGCCAATGCCCGCTGGGGTGAAGTGGATACCTGGAAGTTGATCGAGCGTGAAGCCACGCCACTGACGATATCCTATTACCTGATGGCGCTGGACCGGCAGTTGACGCCGGATGGCGAAATTGTCCGTGCTCCGGAAAACCAGCGAATTCATGTCAATCTATTCTGGCGCACCTTCTGGATGAGCGCCGTGATCACCGGCCTGACCCTGCTGCTGGGCTACCCCATTGCTTTCCTGCTCGCCAACCTGCCGCTGCGACACTCCAACCTGTTGATGATCTTGGTGCTGTTGCCGTTCTGGACGTCGCTGCTGGTGCGTACCACTACCTGGATCGCCATTCTGCAGTCCCAGGGGGTGCTCAACGATGTCATGGTGGCGATTGGCGTCATCGCCGATGAGGCGCGATGGCAGATGATTCATAACAAGACCGGCACCATCGTCGCCATGACCCATATACTGCTGCCGTTCATGATTCTACCGCTCTATTCGGTCATGAAGACCATCCCCCCCAGCTACATGCGGGCGGCTCGCTCGCTGGGAGGTCGTCCTTTCCTCTGCTTCCGACGGGTCTACTTTCCCTTGACCATTCCCGGCATCGCGGCAGGGGGCATTCTGGTCTTCATCCTCTCCATCGGCTACTACATCACACCGGCACTGGTAGGCGGGCAGTCGGGTCGATTCATCACCAATTATATCGCCTTCCACATGCAGACCTCGCTCAACTGGGGCCTGGCTGCAGCGATCGCCTCAATTCTGCTGTTCGTGGTGATCATCTTCTATCTCATCTTCAACCGCCTGATCGGCGTCGACAAGGTCAAGCTGGGGTAAACCGATGGCCATACCTTCCTATGCCACCCGTGGCGAGCGCATCTGGCACTATGTCTTTCTTGGCATTTGTGCCCTTATTTTCCTGTTCCTGGTGGGGCCGCTGCTGATCATTATCCCGCTCTCCTTCAACGCCCAGCCCTACTTTACCTTCTCGGAAAAGATGCTGAGTCTGGATCCGGAGGGCTTCTCACTGCGCTGGTACCAGGACTTCTTCACATCGAGTGCCTGGCTCAATGCGATAAAGAACAGCTTCATCATCGGTATCGCCTCGACGATCCTGGCTACCGTGCTGGGCACCATTGCGGCGCTGGGGCTGTCGAGCCGCAACATGCCGGCCCGGGGGGCCATCATGGCGCTGCTCATTTCGCCGATGATCGTGCCGCTGATCATTTCCGCGGCGGCCATGTTCTTCTTCTTCTCCAAGGTGAACCTGGCCCAGACCTACCTGGGGGTTATCCTTGCTCACACGGCGCTCGGTATCCCCTTCGTGGTGATTACCGTCACGGCGACGCTCTCCAGCTTCGATACCACCCTGATCCGCGCCGCCCACAGCCTGGGGGCCAATCCGACCCGGACCTTCTTCAAGGTCGTGTTGCCCCTGGTGACGCCAGGGGTGGTGTCGGGTGCGCTGTTCGCCTTCATTACTTCCTTCGATGAGGTGGTGGTGGTGCTCTTCATCGCCGGACCGGAGCAGCGCACCATGCCCATCCAGATGTGGTCGGGCATTCGTGAGCAGATCAGCCCCACGATCCTGGCAGTAGCCACCATGCTGGTGCTGCTGTCGATGCTGATGCTGACCACCCTGGAGCTGTTGCGTCGTCGTGGTGAGCGCATGCGGGGGCTTACGCCGGGTTAGGAGCACCACCGGGTCTAAACGGGTTACCGCCATTGGGAGGCATCGAGAGATGCCTCCCAATTTCATTTCCGAGCGCACCCGGCTTCTAACTGGTCGGCTTGGCGTGGACATCTGGCCCATGTGTCACATTTAACCAGCATTATTTTGGGCTTCCTGGTTGGATTCTTCTGCTTCGAGTTTCTGTAAATATATGATATTTGGTATTTTTACTTGTAAGTTCGTTGCATGGCATGCCCTGTGCTTGAGTCAGGGTGACTACGGATCAACAGGGAGGGTTTTACATGAGCCACGATAAGCAATTTCGCTTGGCCTCTGGCGGACGCTTGACAGCGTTAGCCTCAGCCATAGCGCTGTCACTGGGTACGCTGACACTGGCGGGTTGCGGTAACGATGATGATATGCCGCCGGTGGATCAGGAGCCGCCCGCTACAGAACAGCAAGGCTCTCCCATGCAGGATCCCACTGATGATCCAGGCATTGATCAGACTGATACAGCCGCGGGTGATGGTGGGGAAGATCCGATGGGCGCCACTGAGCCGATGCCGGAAGATGAGGATGCATTTCCGGAAGCGGAGCAGGAGCCGGTGCCGGATGGGGCACAGGACACGATGGCGCCCGATGATGAGGACGAGTTCATGGACGATGACATGGACGACGATGACGAGATCGAACGTTAATCGATAGATTCTGATACGAATTTTTGATTAACCACGAACTCAAGTGCTTGCCAGGACTCTCGATTTCCTCATGGCAAGCACGGAGGGGGAGACCCTCGACACTTCGTCGCAAGACGATGCACTAGGAGGTGTAATTATGATGTCCAAGGAATTCTTGAAGAAGCTAGGCATTTTTGGTGTGACCATGGGGCTGACAGTCAGCCCGCTGGCCCTGGCTCAGCAGACACAAGCTCAGGAGGACGATTTCCAGAATCAAGGCCAGGCAGCTGACCCTGCCGAGGCCGTTGAAGGTGCTCCGGGTGCGGAGCCGACGCCAGGCACGGATGCCGCTCCTTCGGGGCCGGGTGCTGATCCGGATGCCATCGAAGGTGGTGCTGCACCGGGTGCAGGTTCAGGTGTCGAGACAACTCCTGGAACCGATGCTGCCCCTGGGGCTGCGATGCCTGACGAAGATCCGGCAGCTGACCCTGCCGAGGCCGTTGAAGGCGCTCCGGGTGCAGAGCCGACGCCAGGCACGGATGCAGCTCCTTCAGGGCCGGGTGCTGATCCGGATGCCATCGAAGGTGGTGCTGCCCCGGGGACTGCAATGCCTGACGACGATCCGGCAGGAGCCGATGACGAGGCAGGCTTCGGTGAAGGCATGGATCGTATGCCCGGCAATGACTCGGCTGATCATCCCACCGTTGGCGAGGACGAAGAGTTCGGCCAGGATCAGGAGTTCGAGAACGAGGAAGAAGAGTATCCCGAAGTGGATGACGACGAAAGCACCTACTAACACCGTTAATCGGATGCTGGCTTGCTCCGTTGCCAAGCACCGGAGCAAGCAAGAATGGCGAATACACGCCACCGAACATGTTTCAAGCGCAGAGTCCACTGGCGGCCCGCCACCCCCCCTTGCACCGTCAGTCGGATTGCATGGCGCATTTTGCCCCCAACCTCCCAGGGGGCTTTTTTTGTTTGGCTGGTTTTGTCCTGGCTGGATGACTCCCTGGTCTGCCAGCACTACCACTGATTACTCTTCGTCCAGTCGACGATAGAGAGTCCGCCTGGCGATACCCAGAATATCAGCGGTACGACGCTTGTTGCCGCCGGTCGCTTCCAGCACTTTCTGGATATAGCGCTTCTCGACCTCTTCCAGGCTGGGCCAGTTCTGCTGCTTCTCGGCCGCTATCACGGCGTTGTCTGCCTCGATATGGCGTGCATTGCTGCGCTGTTCCATGCCATGTTGGCGAATTCGCTCCGGCAGGTCGGCATGACTCAGCAAGCCCCCTTCAGCCAGCGTCACGGCTCGCATGACGCATTTTCCAGCTCCCGCACATTGCCCGGATAGGAGTACTCGAGGAGTGCTTGCAGGGCCGAGGCCTCGACGCTCTCGATCTGCTTGCCCTGGGTGGTGGCATGCTTCTCGATCAAGGCCGAGACCAGTCGTTCTATGTCGCCATTGCGCTCTCGTAAAGGGGGGATTCGCAGTGAGAATGTCTCCAGGCGATAGAAGAGGTCGCTGCGAAAATTGCCACTCTCTATCTCCTGTTCCAGCTCTCGGTGGGTCGCAGCGATGATACGCACGTCCACCGACTCTTCCTTCTCGGCCCCCACGGCCTTGACTGTCCTTTCCTGCAGGGCACGCAGCAGCTTGGCCTGGAGCCCGATGGACATCTCCCCTATCTCATCGAGAAAGAGACTGCCGCCGTTGGCCGCCTGAAACAGGCCCTGGCGGGAGTCGCTGGCACCGGTAAAGGCTCCCTTTGTATGGCCGAAGAACTCACTTTCCATCAGTTCGGAAGGGATGCTGGCGCAGTTGATGGCAATGAAGGGGCCTTCGGCGCGGTGGCTTTCGGCATGAATGGCGCGGGCGAGCAGTTCCTTGCCGGTACCGCTCTCGCCCTGCACCAGGATCGGTGCGTCGCTCTTGGCGAGCCGAGCGGCATCATGGAAGAGGGATTGCATCGTCTCGCTCTCGCCGACGATGCCGTGAAAGTGGCCGGGAGGATGCTCCTGCTGAAAGCGTTCGGCCAGGCGGTGATTTTCCAGCACGCGATAGACCGCCTCGCGAACGCCTTCCAGGTCCAGCGGTTTGGTCAGGAAATCGTCGGCTCCGATCTTCAGTGCTTCCACGGCCTGGTCGATGGTGCCGAAGGCGGTGATCACGATGAAGCCCAATTGGCTCCCCTGGCTGCGTAGTTGCTCGAGTAGCTCCATGCCGCTGATGCCAGGGAGGCGAACATCGCTGATGACCAGTGCCACATCGCTGTGGCTCATGGTGGCCAGTGCCTCTTCGGCACTGGCCACGCCGAGCGTCCGGTATCCGGCTTCCTGGAGTTCTTCTTCCAGCAGTTCCAGAATGGCTGCGTCGTCCTCGACGATCAGGATCGGCAAGCCGTTGGGTGTGATGTTCCCTGTCACGTGGCGTTTCCTCCTTCGATGGAATCCGTCTGGCTCAGGGGTAGGCCGACCTCGAAGCCGGCTCCTCCCATGTCACTGTCGAAGACGCCGACAGTGCCGCCATGGTCATTGATGATCCGATGCACCATGGAAAGTCCCAGGCCGCTACCCTTCCCCACGGGCTTGGTGGTAAAGAAGGGGTCGAAAACCTTCGACTGGTTGGCCCGGGTAATCCCTGCCCCATCATCTTCCACCCAGAGGGTCAGCCAATCATTCTCCTGCCGGGCACTGAGGCGAACCCGTTGGACCTCCTCGGCCTGGGCTGCATTGCGCAAGAGATTCGTGAGTACCTGGATCAGCTGCTGGCCGTTGGCCAGAAACTGGGGGGAAGGATCCGGCAGGTCCGTTACCAGCTGGATGGCATTCCGATCGAGTTCGTCTTCCACCAGCTCCCGGGTGGCGCCGACCAGGCTGTCGAGATCGAGAGGCTCCTTCTCCACATTGTGGCGTCGGCCGAGCTCCATCAACTGACGTACGATCTCGACGATGCGCTCAACCTCGCTACGGATGCGCCCCAGCTTGGCCCGTTCGTCATCGCCAATCCGGTCACGCGCGCCAGGCGCTGGGCCTGACCGTTGATGACCGTGAGCGGGGCACCGATCTCGTGGGCGACCCCCGCGGCCAGCACGCCGAGCTCTGCCAGTTTCTTGGACTTGCGCAGGCGCTTTTCCAGTTCGATCTCCTTGCGTCGGCGTGCTTCGATATCGGCGTCCTTCTCGGCCATGGCGTCCAGCATCCCGTTGAGGCCAACGGCCAGGCGGGCGTACTCCTGGGGGCCGTCGGCCACGGCGCGTTGGCTGCGATCACCCTCCTCGACACGCTGCATGACTGTCAGCAGTCGCTCCAGCGGGCGTTCGATATGCCGACGGAACCCCCACCAGATACCCAATACGATGCCGCCGGCACCGATCACGAAGGCGATCAGTGCCAACTGGCTGAGGAAGCCGGTGTAGTTCTCGATGCCGGTATTGAGGCGGTTGACCTGCAAGACGCCGCGTATCTCGCCGGTGGCGGACGTCAGCGGCTTCAGCGCCGAGTAATAGTGCCAGCCGTCATGCTCTCGGTAGGCGGCGCGCATTTCGCCGTTCTCCGCCACGTCGCGAATGGCATCGGCACTGAAAAGGGCCTGGCCCAGTCCCAGGCCATAGATCTCCTGGCCGTTGGTATCGAAGACATAGGCGCCATAGATGCGATGAAAGGAGAAGGCCGAGTAGAGTGACTCTTCCAGCGGTTCCGTGGAATCCCGGGACAGGGCATGACTCAGGGTGGTGCCGATGACATGGGTAATCACCTGCACTTCCCGCTCCAGGCGGGAACGCACATTGTCTTCCAGCGACTTGATCGCCACCAGACTGAATACGAGCAGTACCAGGAAGAGGGGGGCGATGACTGTCAGGATAATCAGGTTGCGAAGGCGCATGGGGGCTCACGAGCAGCAAACGGAAAGGGGCAGGCACCGGACGTGCAGTCCTCGCCTGGTACCTGCCGCGGCGGTCAATCGGCGGGCACCAGCCGATAGAGGCTTCCCTGCGGATCATCGTTGAGCAGGTAAAGAGTACCGTCATCGGCCTGGCGGACATCGCGAATGCGCCCGATATGGCCGTCGAGGATGGTTTCGGCGGCAATGATATCGCTTCCATCCGTGGTCAGGCGTACAAGCCGCTGGCTGCGCAGGCCGCCGGCGAGCAGGTCACCCTGCCAGTCGGGGAATGTGTCGGCGGTGATATGGCCAGGCCAGATGGTGCCAGGGTGAACTCGAAGACATGGGCCGGATCGCGCATGCCGGGCAGGGAGTTCGCGCCGATGGGCTCGCCGGTGCCGTAGTCGCGCCCCTGACTCACTTCCGGCCAGCCGTAGTTCTCGCCGGCTTCGATGAAATTGATTTCATCGCCACCCCTAGGCCCATGCTCACTGGCCCAGATGTCACCGTCGGCGGTCACGATCATGCCCTGGATGTTGCGGTTGCCTGCGGTATAGATTTCATCGAGGATTTCGGGGTCATCGACGAAAGGATTGTCATCGGGCACCCCTCCGGTATCGGTCAGGCGCAGCACGCTGCCGGCGTGGTCGCCCTTGTCCTGTGCCCGTTCAGTTGGTGCCGCGGTCACCGATACTCATCAGCAGGGTGCCATCGGGCAGCCAGGCGAGTCGCGAACCGTAGTGGCGGCCCGGGCCGGAGTAACGGCCCTGCACGAACAGTTCCTCGACCTCGACCAGGCTTTCGCCTTCCAGCCTGGCGCGGCTCAGGGCCGTGGCCGTGTTGCCGTTGTCGGGCTTGCTCCAGGTGAAATAGACCCAGTCGTGTTCACCATCCCCCCAGGATGGGTGCAGGGCGAGATCCAACAAGCCACCCTGGCCGTGGGAATGGACCTCGGGCACGCCCCCGAGGCGGGTGGTGGAGCCGTCTGCCTCGACCAGTGTCAGGTGGCCTGGCCTTTCGCTGACCAGAAAACGCCCATCGGGCAGCATGGCCAGAGCCCATGGATTTTCGAGGCCGGAAGCGAGGCGCTCCAGGCGCAGGTCCAGATAGTCGGTGGCAATGCGTTCATCGACGACGTCGGCGGCCTGGGCCGAGCCGATGCCCAGCATCGTGCCCAGCAGCAACGTCGCTGTCAGTGGATTGCATGGCTTGTGCATCCCGTCCTCCCTCGATGGCTGTTCCGCTAACAGGATAGAGACCCCCGTGCGGTCAGGGTGTTCCGATCACCCTTGGGTCCTGATTACATCAGGATGGCCAGCAGTATCGGCAGATAGAGCAGTGACAGCAGCGTGGAACAGAACACCAGGCTTGCCACATATGCCGGTTCTCGCCCGGCACGCTGGGCGAAAAGGTAGTTGAAGACCGCCACCGGCATGCTCATCTGCAGCACCAGGATGCTGTGGGCCAGCGGCGGTAGGCTCAAGAGATAGCCTATGCCCCAGGCGAGCAGGGCGGCAACGGGGATACGCAACAGGCTGAAGCCGATGCCCGACTGCAGGTTCTTCACCTGGATGCTGGCCAGGGATACTCCCAGGGTGATCAGCATCAGCGGCACCGTGAAGCCCGAAATCAGATCCACGCTGTTATCCAGCCACAGCGGCAAGTCTGTGTCGGTCAGCAGTAGTGCCAATGCTATCAGGATAGCGTATACGGTGGGGGTCTTCGCCAGTGTCAGCAACGGATTGCCTCGGCTGGCCATGACGGCACCCAGGGTGAACTGGAACAGCGAGACCGTGACCATTATCGTGATGCCGAAGGCAAAGCCGGCACTGCCGAAGGCATAGAGCACCACCGGAAGGCCCATGTTGCCGGTATTGGGATACATCATCGGTGCGAGCAGGACCCGCCAGTCCCGGCCCAGCACGCGAGCCATCGGCAGCGTTGCCGCTGCCATGCTGAGCATGACCAGCGCCGTGGCCAGCATGGTGAGTCCGAAGCTGCCGGCATCGATCTCCGCCCCGGAAAGCGAGGCCAGTACCAGGGCAGGGGTCCCGATATTGAAGACTAGTCGTGTAACGAACTCCACGGGGTAGGGATAGCCCAGGCGAATCCAGGTGAAGCCGAGCCCTGCACCGGCCAGTACGGGGGCCATGACGGCAAAGAGTTCGGCGACCATGCAGTGTCCTGTGGGTGGCGGTTCGCGGAAGGGTTGGTGTCAAAGGACTATTGTCACAGCGCTATTGTCGTGGCTCGGGGCGTGCCACGCAAACCGTTAGGCCGCTAAACGCGCTACACTCTTGCCATCCTAAATGCCGGATGGTTATTCATGTCGTCTTCTGCCAACAGCTTCCAGGCCCTGGTGCGCCTGCTGCGCTATGCGCGGGGCTATCGTCGCCGCATTATCGCCGCCACTACCTGCTCGATCATCAACAAGATCTTCGATATCGCTCCCGAGATCCTCATCGGGGTGGCCATCGACGTGGTGGTCAACCAGGAACGCAGCTTCGTCGCCCGGCTCGGTTTCACCACGCCCCAGGAGCAGATCCTGATGCTGGCCGTGCTCACCTTCTTCATCTGGGCCGGCGAGTCGATCTTCGAGTATCTCTACAAGATCCTGTGGCGCAACCTGGCCCAGCGTCTGCAGGCCGACATGCGCCTGGACACCTACGAGCATGCCCAGCGGCTCGACATGGCCTTCTTCGAGTCGAGAAGCTCCGGCCAGCTGGTGGCGACCATGAACGACGACGTCAACCAGTTGGAGCGCTTCCTCGACGGCGGCGCCAACTCGCTGATCCAGGTGGGCGTCACCGTGGTGGCGGTGGGGGCGGTGTTCTTCGTCATCTCGCCGTTGATCGCCCTGCTCGCCTTCACGCCCATCCCGATGATCATCTGGGGCGCCTTCTTCTTCCAGCGCAAGGCCGGGCCGCTCTATGCCGACGTGCGCGAGAAGGTCGGCGACCTGTCCAGCCGACTCTCCAACAACCTCGCCGGCATCGCCACCATCAAGAGCTTCACCAGCGAGGCGCGCGAGGCGTCGCGGCTGCGTGCCACCAGCGAGGCCTATGTGGAAGCCAATCGCCGCGCCATTCGTGTCAGCTCGGCGTTCATACCGGTGATCCGCATGGCGATCCTGGCCGGCTTCCTGGCCACCTTCACCGTGGGTGGCATGATGGCACTGCGCGGTGACCTCAACGTTGGCGCCTATGGCGTCCTGGTCTTCCTCACCCAGCGCCTGCTCTGGCCGCTGACCGGCCTGGCCGAAGTCATCGACCTGTTCGAGCGCGCCATGGCCAGCACCCGCCGCATTCTCGACCTGCTGGCGGTACCCATCACCGTCAAGGACAACGGCGATAAGCCTCTGTCGGCACCGGTGCGTGGCGAGGTGAGTTTCGAATCGGTGAGCTTTCACTATGCGTCGAGCGGGGTGGGCGTGGATGGTGTCAGCCTCCGGGTACCCGCCGGGAATACCCTGGCCCTGGTCGGTGCCACGGGTTCCGGCAAGTCGACCCTGATAAAGCTGCTGCTGCGTTTCTACGATCCCGAGGCCGGCCGGGTCTGTATCGACGGCCAGCCGATCGGCGAGGTCAGCCTCCACTCGCTGCGCCAGGCCATCGGCCTGGTCAGCCAGGACGTCTACCTCTTCGAGGGCTCGATCCGCGACAACATCGCCTATGGCAAGCCCGAGGCCGACGAGGCGGAGGTGATCGAGGCGGCCCGCACCGCCGAGGCCTGGGAGTTCATCGAGGCGCTCCCCCAGGGGCTGGATACCGCGGTGGGCGAGCGAGGCATTCGCCTCTCCGGCGGCCAGCGACAGCGCCTGTCGCTGGCCCGCGCGCTGCTCAAGGACCCGCCCATCCTGGTGCTCGACGAAGCCACCAGCGCCGTGGACAACGAAACCGAGGCGGCCATCCAGCGCTCGCTGCTCAAGATCGGCCATGGCCGCACGGTGATCATGACCGCCCACCGGCTCTCCACCATCGTCCATGCCGACGAAATCGTGGTGATCGATGCCGGCAGGGTGGTCGAGAAGGGCACCCACCAGGCGCTGATCGAGCATGGCGGCCGCTACGCGGCCCAGTGGAAGGTCCAGACCGGCGCGCTGAGCGCCGATGCCGCCCTGGGCGCGCTGCCGAGTGCGTGACGGGCACAGGTCGTTGTCGGCTGTAGGGCTATCAGCTCGTCCTTCCGAGCTGGCTACTTGCCGCCCGGTACGCTTCTGGAAGCCACCTTG
>NZ_AZQX01000376.1:0-5066 GCF_000568385.1 Halomonas sp. BC04 | reverse complement strand
CCATGCAACCGACAATGCCGACTAACCGCCGGCATCGGCAGCACCAGCGCAGATGGCCCCGCCTTGGCGGGCCATCTGCGTTCCTCTATCTGCCTTCTTGACGATATGCCGCAGACCAGCGTCTCGACGTCATGACGAGTATCAGCGCGGCTGCCCTCGGCTCAGCTCAGGTTGTCGAGAACGCGCAGGCTGGGGGTCGCCTGATTGAGCGTATAGAAGTGAAGTCCTGGCGCCCCACCATCCAGCAGGCGCTGGCACAGCCGTGACACCACTTCCTCGCCGAAGGCCGCAATGGATTCGCTGTCATCCCCATAGGCCTCGAGCTGCTTGCGGATCCAGCGGGGAATTTCGGCGCCACAGGCGTCGGAGAAGCGCGCCAGCTTGGTGTAGTTGGTGATCGGCATGATTCCGGGGACGATGGGCGCCTCGACGCCCAGCGCACGCGCCCGCTCCACGAAGTGGAAATAAGCATCGGCGGTGAAAAAGTACTGGGTGATGGCAAGGTTGGCGCCCGCCTTCATCTTGCGCACGAAGTTCTCGAGGTCCTTCTCGAAGCTGGGCGCCTGAGGATGGGATTCCGGATAGGCAGCCACCGCGATCTCGAAGTGATCGCCGGTCTCCTCGCGAATGAACTCGACGAGCTCGTTGGCATAGCGCAGCTCGCCAATACCGCCCATGCCGGAGGGCAGGTCGCCTCTCAGGGCCACCAGGCTGTCGATGCCCTGCTCACGGTACTGGTGGAGCAGGTCACGCAGTTGTGCCTTCTCGCTACCGATGCAGGAGAGATGGGGAGCGGTAGTGATACCCGACTCGCGTACGGTCTGCACCGTGCTGAGCGTGCGTGCCTGGGTGGAGCCGCCGGCGCCGTAGGTCACCGAAAAGAAACGCGGGCTGCGGCTGGCAAGCGCATCGAGCACACCCATCAGTTTCTCGCGCCCGAGGTCAGTATTGGGCGGAAAGAATTCGAAACTGATACCTAGCGGGTGTGCCTGGGTACTCATCGGTCAACCTCTCGTCGTCACCCGGCGAGCCACATGAGCTACGCCGTGAATTATCGATCACTCTGCTTCGAGTGCGTTGGTGACCATTTTGCCGACCGGCCCAGTGGCTGACCAATGAAAGTTTCCGCGCCTGTGCATTAGTTCCGGTCATGTTGAGCGCTGCGGAAGAGACTCCTCGCTGACAGCAGTGCACATGGCAGGCATCATGGCAGCTTTCGACAGGGAATTGGCAAAGACGATGATCGATCCCGGCGCCTGATGGGCCCCCTCTGGACGCTACTGGCCTTCGTCGGGCTGGGCTGGCTGGCGGCCCGGCATCTGGCCGTGGACCCACGGCCGATCGCCACGCTGCTGATCTACCTCATCGCCCCGCTCACCTTCTTTCGCGGCCTCACCCTCGGTGGCCCGACGCCGGGCTACCTGCTGCTGACCCTCGCCCTGTTCACGCTGGCCAGTGTGATGGCCGTCATCGTCAACCTGGCCGGCAGGCGCTTCCTCCCCCCGCAGGAGAGCGCCCTGCTCGCCTTCTCCGCCGGCACCGGCAACACCGGTTATTTCGGCCTGCCGATTGCCATGATCCTGCTGCCCCCCGAAGGGGTGACCCTCTACCTGTTCTGTGTTCTGGGGGTCACCCTCTACGAATTCACCGTAGGTTTCTATCTCAGTGCCCGGGGGCAATTCTCGGTACGCCAGAGCCTGGTCAAGATCATCCGCCTGCCCCTGATCTACGCCTTCCTCGCCGCCCTGCTGGCCAGCGGCCTGGGGCTGACGGTTCCGGCCCCGCTCATGGAAGGCCTGGCGGTATTCCCGGCCACCTACACACTACTGGGCATGATGATCATCGGCATGACCCTGAGTCGCGTATCGGTAAGAGAGTTCGACGCCCGCTTCATCACCGCCTGTGTCGCGGTGCGTTTCGGGCTCTGGCCTCTGGTCGCGCTGCTGGCCGTGCTTGGTCTACAGGCACTGACCCCGCTGCCGATCGAGCTGGCCATGGCCCTGCTGCTGGTAGGCGTGGTGCCCATGGCCGCCAATGTGGTGGTGGTTGCCATGGAGCTGGGCATTCGGCCGGAAAAGGGTGCCATCGCCGTGTTGTTGACCACCCTGGCGGCACCCCTGCTGATTCCCTTCTACCTGGACGGCCTGATGCGACTCACTGGGCTGGGGTGAGCTCGAGTCGCGCAAAGGAAGGAAGACGCCGCCTGAGGGCGGCGTTTCTCGTAACGCTCAGCTCATTCGGCTCGCACTAGTAGCGATAGGTGTCGGGCTTGAAGGGCCCCTCCACCGGCACCCCGGTGTAGCCGGCCTGGTCCTCGGTCTGGCGCGTCAGCACTCCGCCGAAACCCTCGACCATGTAGCGGGCCACCTCCTCGTCGAGGTGACGCGGCAGCACGGTGACGGCCAGGCCACTGCGTCGCTCAGCCTCGGGCAGGTCGGCGAAGCGCCGCTCATACAGGTGAATCTGTGCCAGGACCTGATTGGCAAAGGAGCCGTCCATGATGCGTGAGGGGTGGCCGGTGGCGTTGCCCAGGTTTACCAGACGGCCTTCGGAGAGCAGCAGCAGGTAGTCGCCGCTGGCCGGGTCGAAGCTGCCCGGCTTGCTGTCGCGGTAGACCTTGTGCACCTGGGGCTTGATCTCCTCCCAGTGCCAATGGCGACGCATGTAGCCGGTTTCGATCTCGTTGTCGAAGTGGCCGATATTGCAGACCACGGCACCGGCCTTGAGGGCGCCGAGCATGGCGGCATCGCAGGCGCGGATGTTGCCGGTGCAGGTCACCACCAGATCGATGCGGCTCAGCAGTGCCCGGTCGACGCTCTCCGGCCCGCGGTTGACGCCGTCCACATAGGGCGAGACCACTTCGTAACCGTCCATGCACGCCTGCATGGCGCAGATCGGGTCGATCTCGGCGACCTTGACGATCATCCCCTCCTGGCGCAGCGACGCTGCCGAACCCTTGCCCACATCGCCGTAGCCCACCACCAGCGCCTGCTTGCCGGCCAGCAGGTGATCCAGGGCTCGCTTGATCGCATCGTTGAGCGAATGGCGGCAACCGTACTTGTTGTCGTTCTTCGACTTGGTTACCGCATCGTTGACGTTGATCGCCGGCACCTTCAGGGAACCGTCGCGCAGCATCTCCTGGAGCCGGTGCACGCCGGTGGTGGTCTCCTCGGAGATGCCGTGGATGGCATCGAGCAGCTCTGGGCGCTTTTCGTGCAGCAGGGCCGTGAGGTCACCGCCGTCGTCCAGCACCATGTTGGGCCGCCAGTCGTCGGGACCCTCCACGGTCTGCTCGATGCACCACCAGAACTCCTCTTCCGTTTCGCCCTTCCAGGCAAACACCGGGATGCCGGCAGCGGCAATGGCCGCCGCGGCATGATCCTGGGTAGAGAAGATGTTGCACGAGGACCAGCGCACCGTGGCGCCCAGGTCGATCAGGGTCTCGATCAGCACCGCCGTCTGGATGGTCATGTGGATGCATCCGGCGATGCGGGCACCCGCCAGCGGCTGTTGGGCGTGGTATTTCCTGCGAATGGCCATCAGCGCCGGCATCTCGGTCTCGGCGATGCGAATCTCGCGGCGCCCCCAGTCGGCCAGCGTGATATCGGCAACCTTGTAGTCCTGAGCGTTCAGGGCAGAAACGGCAGCCTGGTTCATGCGTCACCTCGTCGAATGAAATCGGTGACCCTCACTATAGGCCCAGCGGGGGCGCCAATGCCAAGTCATCCCTTTCACGCTAGCCAAGGGCATCATGGGGCACCAGACGAAAACGCCCGGCTCAGGGCCGGGCGTCTCGTATCAGGGCGGGATGCATGCGGGCAACGGCTACAGGCCGGCAGCCTGCCGCAGCGCCTGGGCGCGGTCGATCCGCTCCCAGGGAAAGGCCGTGAAGGTCTCGGTCTGCTCGTGCCCCTTGTCGTCCTTCCAGCTGTAGGAGGTCTCGAAGGGCTCGCGGCCGAAGTGACCGTAGGCCGCGGTGAGCTGATACATGGGGTGAAGCAGATCGAGCATGCGGGTGATGGCGAAGGGGCGCAGGTCGAAGTGCTCGCGCACCAGCTCGATGATGCGCGCTTCATCCACCTTGCCGGTACCGAAGGTATTGATTGCCACCGAGGTCGGCTGGGCCACGCCGATGGCGTAGGACACCTGGATCTCGCACTTGTCGGCCAGGCCGGCGGCGACGATGTTCTTGGCCACGTAGCGGCCCGCATAGGCGGCACTGCGATCGACCTTGGAGGGGTCCTTGCCGGAAAAGGCGCCGCCGCCGTGGCGTGCCATGCTCCGTAGGTGTCGACGATGATCTTGCGTCCGGTCAGCCCGCAGTCGCCCACCGGCCCACCGATGACGAACTTGCCGGTGGGGTTGATGTGGTACTGGGTGGACTCGGTCAGCCACTCCTCGGGAATCACCTGCTCGATGATCTCGTGCTTGACCATCTTGCGCAGCTCTTCCGGGTCGATCTCCGGGTCATGCTGGGTCGACAGCACCACTGCCTCAACGCCGCAGGGCATGCCCGCCTCGTTATAGCGGAAGGTGACCTGACTCTTGGCATCCGGGCGCAGCCAGGGCAGCAAACCATGCTTGCGCAGCTCGGCCTGACGCTCCACCAGCCGGTGAGCGTAATGGATCGGCGCCGGCATGAAGGAGTCGGTCTCGTTGGTGGCGTAGCCGAACATCAGTCCCTGGTCACCGGCGCCTGGTCCTCGGGCTTGACACGGTCGACGCCCTGGGCGATATCCACGCTCTGCTTGCCGATCAGGTTGAGCACGCCGCAGGTCTCGCCATCGAAGCCCACCTCGGAGGAGGTGTAGCCGATACCTGTAATGACCTCGCGCACCAGCGCCTCGAGATCGACCCAGGCTGAGGTGGTGATCTCGCCGGCGACGATCGCCACGCCGGTCTTGACCAGCGTCTCGCAGGCCACACGGGCGTGCTTGTCCCGGGCGATGATGCGTCCAGCACCGCATCCGAAATCTGGTCGGCGATCTTGTCCGGATGCCTTCGGACACGGACTCGGAAGTGAACAGGGAGTATTCGCTCATGGGCATCCTCGACCATCTGAGTAA
>NZ_AZQX01000375.1:0-6516 GCF_000568385.1 Halomonas sp. BC04 | reverse complement strand
CATGAGCTGCTCAGCGATACCGGCTGGTAGGCTCGCTCGAGGCGCGCCATCTGCAGGCGGTTGTTGACGCCTTCGACCTCCAGCGGGTTGTCGGGCTGGGCAGTGGCGATCGCCACACCGTCGGCTGCCGCCATGGCAATGACATCGGTCAGGTAATATTCGCCCTGGGCGTTGTCGGCAGAGAGTCGGGGCAACCAGCGCTGCAGTTGAGCGGCGGTCATGGCCATGATGCCGGTATTGCATTCGCGCACAGCCAGCTCACGTTCGCTGGCATCCTTCTGCTCGACGATGGCCACGACCTCGCCGGCATCGTTGCGCAGGATGCGGCCATAGCCATTCGGGTCTTCGAGAGTCACGGTGAGCAGGCCCATGCGGGTCTCGGTGACCTGGTCGAGCAGGACCTTCAGGGTTTCGCGACGAATCAGCGGGACATCACCATACAGCACCAGCACCTTGCCCTTGCCGAGACCATCCAGCGCCTGGGCCACCGCATGACCGGTGCCTTTCTGCTCCGCCTGCAGGGCAAAGCGCACGGGGTAGTCGCCGAGTACCTGCCGCACCCGGTCCGCGCCATGCCCGATCACCACATGCATCCGGTCGGCCGCAAGCCGCCGGGCGGTATCGATGACATGAGACACCATCGGCTTTCCAGCCAGGCGGTGCAGTACCTTGGGCAGCTGCGAGCGCATCCGCGTCCCTTGCCCGGCGGCCAGAATCACCACGTCGAGGCTCATCTTGACTCCTTATCCTTGAACATTGCGTGTCGCAACAGTGTAACCGGCAGCCAATATCAGCGCCCGGCCTGCTTGTATCAGCGAACCTCTATCTCCATCTCCTCCATCCGCGACTGGCCGAAGTGATCGGCAAAGGCAGGCGTGGCCACGCTGGACCAGCCGTCCTTCTCGCGGATCAGCATCAACACCTTGAGATCCTGACTCCGGGCCAGCGCCATGCCCTCCTCCTCGCCCAGCACCATCAGCGCGGTCGCCCAGGCATCCGCCCAGGCGTTGGAGGGGTGCGCCACGGTGACCGATGCCAGGCGATGGTCGATGGGCCGACCCGTGCGCGGGTCCAGCGTGTGGGAGAAACGCTGTCCGTCCGCCTCGAAGTAGTTGCGATAGTCGCCGGAGGTCGCAATCGAGATGTCATGGACCGGAATGATATGGGTCGCTTCCTGACGATCGTCCAGCGGCGCCTCGATCCCGATGCGCCAGGGCTGGCTCTCGGTATCGCGGTAGCCGCGCACGATCAAGTCGCCGCCAAGGTTGACCAGGTAGTGTTCGATGCCCTGGCCATCCAGGTAGGCCCCCACCCGGTCTGTGCCATGCCCCTTCGCCACGCCACCGAGATCCACGAAGACGTCGCGCAGGCGCCGGGCCTGCAAGCCGTTCTCGTCAACCTCGATGCTGTCGGGCCCCACCTGGGCCAGGCGTTCGTTGAGGGTCTCCTCATCCGGTATCTCCCGAGGACGCGCCTCGCGCCGAAGCTCCACAAGTTGACCAGGCCACCGATGGTGACATCGAAGGCACCGTCGCTGGCCTTGGCCACCGACCGGCTGATTGCCAGCACCTCGATCAGTTCATCGGAGAGCGGCTGCCACTCGCCCACCGGCGACTGATTGAAGGCAACCAGCTCCGAATCCTCGCGGTAGATCGACATGCTGGCATCCACGTCCTCGAGCACCTCCAGCAGGCCCTCCTCGAGCCGCTGTGCATCACCCTGGGTAAGGGGATCGCCTATGGTAACCTGGTAGAAGGAACCGAATATGGCGCCTTCGAGCTGTACCGGCGACTCCAGCGGACGGTCGCTTTCCGAGCAGCCCATCAGCAGCAACAGCAGCGCCGCCGAGGCAAGAAGAGGGGGAAGTCGGCTCATGATGGTGAAGCTCTCCTCGAGAACAACAGGGTTTCGCCTTGCGGCTACCAGAAGATCCATAGCAGCCAGAGGCCCAGAATGATGCGATAGACCACAAAGGGCTGCATACCGATCCGTTTGATGAACGCCAGAAAGTAGTGAATGCAGACATAGGCGCTGATACCGGATATTACCGCCCCCACCAGCAATGCAGAAACCGCAATGGGTTCAGGGTTCCGGATCAACCCACTGACCTCCAGGCCACCGGCCAGCACGATCACCGGGATCGACATGAGGAACGAGAAGCGGGCCGCACCCTCCCGGCTCATCCCCAGCAGCAGCGCCGCGGTAATGGTGATTCCCGAGCGTGATGTGCCGGGTATCAGCGCCAGCGCCTGGGCTCCGCCTATCAGCAACGCATCCTTCAGCGTGAGTTGGTACTCACTTCGACCGGCGCGTCTTTTCCAGTCAGCATAACCCAGCAGCAGACCGAAGCCGATCAGGCTCACGCCGATCACCAGCGGTGAACGCATCACGGTTTCGATGGGTGTCTTGAAGATCAGCGCGGCAAGCCCGACGGGAAAGGTGGCCAGCAGCACCCAGCCGGCCAGGCGACCATCCGCATCCATACCGCGACCGCGAACGTAGTCCATCAGGCTGTCGCCCATGCGCACCAGATCCTGGCGAAAATAGACCACCACCGCCGCCAGGCTGCCGATGTGCAGGGCCACATCGAAGGCCAGGCCCTGATCCTCCCACTCGGTCAGCACCGGCACCAGGATCAGGTGAGCCGAGCTGGAAATCGGCAGGAATTCGGTCAGCCCCTGAACGAGGGCGAGAACGGCGACCTGGAGCCAATCCATATGGCAACCCCTTGAAGCAAGGCCGTCGGCAGCGCGGAGGTGTCGACAGCATGAGTCAGTTCGACGCGCTGAGGATACACGCCCGTACATGACTTGTCCGCTGCGTTTCCATTTCAGTCTTTACCACCTAATCGCGGTTGATTACCCTGCCGCCCACTTTTTTTCTCGATACTATGGGCCTTCAACTAAAGATGAGGGAGTGCGAGAATCACCCTGAGCCAACCTATCTCTTCGACTGGATTCCCGCCTGTGTCAGAGACGTCCTGACACAGAGGGGATCTGGAAGCCCATGGCTCTGCAGTACGATCGAGCAGGACACGACCATGAACAACGCCAATGAACAGGCTCGGCACAACCAGGAGGCCAAGCAGGCGACCTATATTGCTGCCTGGCTGGATGGGGTGCTGGGCCTTGCCAAGGTCATCGTGGGCACGCTGGTGGGCTCCGCCGCTCTGGTCGCCGACGGTATCCACTCCTTCTCGGATCTCATCACCGACGGCTTCGTGCTGGCCGCCACCCATTACGGCCGGCAGGGGCCGGACCACGACCACCACTATGGCCATGGTCGCATCGAGACCCTGGCCACCTTGCTGCTGGGCAGCGTGCTCATCTTCGTGGCCGGGGCCATCGCCTGGTCCAGCCTGCAGCGCCTGTACACCGGCACCCTGATCTCGGCTCCCGGCATCTGGGCCATGCTGCTGGCACTGGTCGCCCTGCTCGCCAAGGAGGCGCTGTTCCGCTACACCATGGGCGTCGCCAAGCGTGTGAAATCGAAACTGCTCGAGGCCAATGCCTGGCACTCCCGCTCCGACGTGCTCTCGACGGCGGTGGTCCTCGTCGCCCTGGTCGGTGCGCAGTTCGGCGTCGGCTGGCTGGATGCCATTGCCGCCATTATCGTCGGTCTGCTGGTCGGAAAGGTCGGTTGGGATCTGCTGTGGGAGTCCGCCCGGGAACTGGTCGATACCGCCCTCCCGGAAGATGCCCAGCAGGATATGCACGAGGTCGCCCTCGGTGTCCCCGGCGTGGAAGGCGTTCATGACCTGCGTACCCGCCAATCGGCCGGACACGTCATCGTCGACCTGCATGTGGTCGTGGGAGCACGCATCAGCGTGTCGGAGGCTCATGAAATAGGCAATGAGGTGAGCCGACGCCTGCGCCGGCATTATCCCGCACTCAGCGACGTCACCTTCCATATCGACCCGGAGGACGATGCCGGCGAAGGCGATCCCAGCCGCTTCCCTGGCCTGCCGCTGCGCCCGGCAGTGGAACAGGCACTGGCAGAACGCTGGTCGTCGCTCTCCTGCTGGCCACACATCGTGGAGTATCGGCTTCACTACCTGGATGGAAAGATCACGGTGGTGGTATTCGTCGACGAAGCGCTGGAGACGTCGGTGGCGGCTCGTCTTCCCGAGCGTCTCGCTGAACGGGCGAGCGACCTGCCCTGGCTGGGCGGGGTCGAAGCGGAAAAAGCCCTGGACTGACTCGATGACCGGCAGTTGACACCCTGGCACCGATCCCGGAGGGTATGCTTCCCCCCGCTATCCACTATCCGAGGAAACCCCATGGCCGCAGAGATGATCAAGCCTGCCGTCCTGCTCATCGCCATTCCCTTCTCCATACTGCTGACGGTCATCCTGGTCGTGGTGATTCGCTCGTGGTTCAAGAATAGGGAGTGAAGGTGTTTAACTTCATCAACAACATTCCTGCTATCCAGCTCGCTATCAGCAATGGCAGCGACCAGCGATGAAACTCTCGCCATAGCCCTCTCTCCCGGGCCAGGCGAAGTGCAATGATGCTGGCCATCGAACCGATGGCCAGACCGAAGCCTCCACGTTGACGCCCCAGGCCAGGCCGCGCCAATCATCGGTGAAGTTTTCCAGCAGGATGGCCGCCGGGACATTGGAGATCCCCTGGGACAACAGTGCGCCGGCCGTCAGCGTGCCACATTCTCTCGCTATGCGCCGGGGAGACCCAGGATAGCCGTGGCCAGGGCAAAGTAGATCAACACCCCCGAGGCATCGGCGATGGAGGTCACCAGCGGTGCCGAAGCGGTGGCCGGGTCCCAGCCCAGGCGGTTGAGGATAAAGGGCAGAATCATGCCGATCAGGCTGCCGACGATCACGATCAGCACCATGCTGATAGCCACCACCAGGGCGATCTCGGTGCCGGCGCGGAATACGCCCACCACCGAGACGGCCAGTGCCATGGTCAGGCCGAGGCCTATCGCCACGAAGACCTCACGCCCCAGCAGCCGGGCCCAGTCGCGACTGCGCACGTCGCCGGTGGCCATGCCGCGAACCATCAGGGTGGCGGCCTGGGAGCCGGCGTTGCCGCCGCTGTCCACCAGCAGGGGCAGGAAGAACACCAGGGCGATATAGGCCTCGATGGTCTCCTCGAAGTAGGCGATGCCGGCACCGGAGAAGATGTTGGCGAAGACCAGCAGCACCAGCCAGACGATGCGCTTGCGGTAGAGGTCGAACAGGCTGGCGCTGCGCAGGCCCCCCTCGAGCTTGCCGATGGACATGCCCTTGTGCATGTCCTCGGTAGCCTCTTCCTCGGCCACGTCCATGGCGTCGTCGTAGGTGACGATACCCACCAGCTGTTCGCCGCCGTTGACGACCGGCAGGGCGAGCAGGTCGTAACGCGAGATCAGCCGAGCGACGTCTTCCTGAGGGGTGGTGGTGGTCACGTGGACCACGTCTTCGGTCATCAATTCGGCGATCTGGGTATCGGTGTCGGCCAGTATCAGCTCACGGAGTGAGACAGTGCCCAGAAGGCGTCCGGCGGTATCGATGCAGTAAAGCTGATAGATCGTCTCTGCCTCGGCTCCCGTTTTCCGTATGGTCTTCAATGCCCGCTTCACATCGTAGTAGGCAGGGATCGCCACATAGTCCGAGGTCATGACCGCACCAGCGGTGCCTTCATCGTAGCTGGCCAGTTTGCGTAGATCCTCGCGAGCCTCCTTGGCCAAAGAGTTCAGCAGCGCCTGCTGGCGGTCTTCGTCAAGCAGCTTGAAGAGATCGGCCCGCTCGTCGGCGCTCATATGCTCGAGAAGATCGCCGAGTTTCTTGTCGGTCAGCGTGGCGGCAACCTCCTCCTGAAGTGCCACGCTGAGATAGCCGAAGGCCACCGCACGGCGCTCCAGGGGAAGGTGGAGAAGCAGCGAAATCACGGTATCGGTCTGTTCGTGCTGGACGAAATCGGCCAGGTCGGCCGGCTGCATCTCGGCGATCAGGCGATGGATCGTTTCCTGGTCGTTGCGCTGCATGGCGCTGCGCAGGGACGCAGCGAGAACGGCATAGCTCATGGTAGGGCTCCTTTGCGCGCGTCGAGGCTCACGCGCAAAGGAACTATCAGTACCCTATCGACAGGGCGCTGGCAGGATCCGGTGCGCGCGGTTCAAGGACACAGCGCGGTCAGCTGGAAATTCCGTCGTGTAATATCGACTGGGAGGTTCCATAAATTCCTCGGAATGGGTTCGTACCGCCATTTGACGGCGTCGAGATTCTAGTCGCGGTCGGGAGGGTAATCAACCGCGATTCGGTGGTAAAGACTGAAATGGAAACGCAGCGGACAAGTCATGGACGGGCGTGTATCCTCAGCGCGTCGAACTGACTCATGCTGTCGACACCTCCGCGCTGCCGACGGCCTTGCTTCAAGGGGTTGCCATATGGATTGGCTCCAGGTCGCCGTTCTCGCCCTCGTTCAGGGGCTGACCGAATTCCTGCCGATTTCCAGCTCGGCTCACCTGATCCTGGTGCCGGTGCTGACCGAGTGGGAGGATCAGGGCCTGGCCTTC
>NZ_AZQX01000374.1:0-6624 GCF_000568385.1 Halomonas sp. BC04 | reverse complement strand
GACCAGCGTGCCAGCATTCGCCGCGTACCGGTGGCCACCAACCACCAGAAGAAGATCGAGTGGTATGCCCATGCCCTGGCCTCCGAGACCCTGATTCGCGAGCGGCAGCTGTCGATCCTGGTGGACGACGAGAGCACCACCGAGGAGCGACTGGTCTCGGCGTTCTTCTCGCCGCCGCTGTTTCGCCACGACTACCGGCGCGGCCTGGGTACCGTCTACACCGCGGTCTACCGGCCCCGGGCGGGGCATGCCCAATATCACTGGCCGGGCATGTGGCTGAAGCTCTCTTTTGAGCATTTTCCGGAGCAGCAACTGACCGTGCGCTACGGCGCGCGCGGCCTGAATACCGGCTGAGGCTATCGGGCACTGTCTGGCCGGCCGACAACAATCGATAACGAACGGGATGGGGTGTCGTCATGCAAGAGACCAGTCAATCCGAATCGTCCTATACGGTGCCCGAAACGGCCTATACGGCGCTGGGCTTCTATCACAAGATCTCACAGCTGCGCGCCGACACCTGGAACGCACTCAAGCGGGACCTGGGTATTCTGGTCAGGCTCAACGACGAGAGCCGGGCCAAGAACCTGATCAAGGCCATCGACGTCAAGCTGACCCGGCTGGAGATCATCGAGGACTACCACGCCTTCCCCTCCAAGGAGGACTTTCGTCATCTCTGGTCGCTCTTCGACCGTGACGAATACGTTCTGCTGGAGAAAGTGGTCAAGCGCCTGGTGCGGGCACTGATCAGCGAATCCTATCGTCGCCGCCATGTCGATCTCAGCGACAGCGACGCCAATGCCGAAGACCTGGAGACCCTGGATGCCCTGGCCCAGCTGCGGCGTGGCCACCCGGCATCCAACAGCGCTGCCCAGCCCTACTTCGAGCTGCTGATCGTCGACAACCTCTCCCCCCAGGAGGAGGAGGTGGTGCGGGAGGCCTTCCGTAACATGCGTCGCCCCGAGGACAAGTTCGTCTACGACGTGGTCACGGTGCGCAGCTTCGAGGATGCGTTGATCGCGGTGCTGGTCAATCCCAATATCCAGGCCTGCCTGATCCGCTACGAATTTCCCTACAAGTCGAAATACAACCTGAGCGCGCTGCGCAACTACCTGGAGGGGTTGTCGGAGAAGGAGCTGGAGAACCAGACCGAGGCCGAGCGCAGTATCCTGCTCAGCTCGATGATTCACGAATTGAGGCCCGAGATCGACCAGTTCCTGGTCACCAGCGGCGACGTGGAGGCCACGGCGAGTCGCGATATCCGCTACTTCAACCGGATCTTCTATCGCGAGACGGACTACATCGAGCAGCACCACACCATCCTGCGGGCCATCGACAACCGCTACCGCACGCCGTTCTTCGATGCCCTGCGCGAGTACAGCAAGAAGCCCACCGGGGTGTTCCACGCCATGCCCATCTCGACCGGGGAATCGGTCGACCCGATCCCACTGGGCGGCAGATGATCGACTTCTACGGCATCAATATCTTCCTCGCCGAGACCTCGGCCACCTCGGGTGGGCTGGATTCGCTGCTGCAGCCCTACGGGCCGATCAAGAAGGCCCAGGAGTATGCGGCCCGTGCCTTCGGTGCCCGACAGAGCTTCTTCGTCACCAACGGCACCTCCACGGCCAACAAGATCGTGGTCCAGGCGCTGGTCAAGCCACGGGACATCGTGCTGGTCGATCGGGACTGCCATAAATCGCACCACTACGGCATGGTGCTGGCTGGCGCCCACGTCAGTTACCTCGACTCCTATCCGCTGCATGACTACTCGATGTATGGCGCAGTGCCGCTGCACGAGATCAAGAAAACCCTGCTGGGCTACAAGCGTTCGGGTCAGCTGCACAAGGTGAAGATGCTGCTGCTGACCAACTGCACCTTCGATGGTGTGGTCTACAACGTGCGGCGGGTGATGGAGGAGTGCCTGGCGATCAAGCCCGACCTGGTGTTCCTGTGGGACGAGGCCTGGTTCGCCTTCGCCTCTTTCAACCCCACCTATCGGCCGCGTACCGCCATGCATGCCGCGCGCACCCTGAGAGAGCGCTATCGCAGCGACAAGTATCGGGAGGAGTACGCCGCCTGGAAGGCCGAGTTCGACGAACTGGATCCGGACGACGACGCCACCTGGCTGGAACGCAGGCTGATGCCCGATCCCGACCAGGTACGCATCCGCGCCTATGCCACGCACTCCACCCACAAGACCCTGACGTCGCTGCGCCAGGGCTCGATGATCCACGTCTTCGACCAGGACTATCGCCAGAAGGTCGAAGCGCCGTTCCATGAAGCCTACATGACCCATACCTCCACCTCGCCCAACTACCAGATCGTCGCTTCGCTGGACGTGGGGCGCATGCAGGCGGAAATGGAGGGCTTCGAGCTGGTTCACGCCCAGGTGGAGGCGGCGCTTTCGCTGCGCGAGCAACTCTACAGCCACCCTCTGCTGCAGAAATACTTCCGGGTACTGAAGAACAAGGACATGGTGCCGGCGGAGTACCGGGAGTCCGGCGTCGAGTCCTACTACGACCCGGTAACGGGCTGGAACAAGATGGAGGAAGCCTGGGCCCGGGACGAGTTCGTGGTCGATCCCAGCCGCATCACCATTGCCATCGGCACCACCGGGATCGATGGTGACACCTTCAAGAACGAATACCTGATGAACAAGTACGGTATCCAGATCAACAAGACCTCGCGCAACACCGTGCTGTTCATGACCAACATCGGCACCACCCGAGGGTCCATCGCTTACCTGTTGGATGTGCTGATCAAGCTGGCCAAGGAGTTCGACAATCTCTGGGAGGACAGTAGCCGGCCGGAGCGCAAGATCATCGAGAACCGCGTCCACTCCCTGACCCAGGACCTGCCGCCGCTGCCCGATTTCAGCCGCTTTCACGATGCCTTTCGCCCTGATGCCGAGAGCGCCACGCCGGAGGGTGATATCCGTAGGGCCTATTTCCTCAGCTACGACGAGGAGAACACCGAGTACCTGCGCTTCGACAACGGTGAGCTGCAGGGCCAGATGCGAGCGGGACGCGACGTGGTGTCGGCGAGCTTCGTGATTCCCTATCCGCCGGGCTTCCCGGTCCTGGTGCCGGGGCAGGTGGTCAGCGAAGGCATTCTCTACTTCCTGCAGGCACTGGATGTCACCGAAATCCACGGCTACCGGCCGGAGCTCGGCTTGCTGGTCTTTACCGAGGAGGCGTTGAAGGAGCCTCCTGCGGGCTAAGACTCCTGGGCGGGGTGCAGAAAAAACGGCACTTCCGCCCGTCAGGACAAAAAAAACCGTATCGGGCGCCTTGATGATCGGAAAGTCCTGATCCCGCTTAACCCTTACCCTGTAGACATCGGGCAGCCAATGGCTGCCCGCCATATTTGTCATCACCGGCCAGGATTCAGCCAGTACGCGCCGGTGTCAGGGGAGGTACCCATGAAATTGTCCAAGACGCTGTCCGCTCGACTCGATGATCCACGCCTGTTCCGCCAGTATGCCTATGTGAATGGCAAGTGGACCCATGGCGAGGGCGGCCGCGAAGAAGCCGTGTTCGATCCGGCAACGGGCGAAGCCATCGGGCATATTCCCTGGCTGGAAGCGCATCAGATTCGTGAAGCCGTGGATGCCGCCGAGGCAGCCTTCGTTCACTGGCGGGCCCTGCGTGCCGACGAGCGTTGCGAGCGCCTTCTGGCTGGTACGACCTGCTCCAGGCCAACCGCGAGGACCTGGCCACCATCATGACCCTGGAGCAGGGCAAGCCGCTGCCGGACGCCCGTGGCGAGGTGGAGTACGGGGCCAGCTTCGTACGCTGGTTCGCCGAGGAGGGCAAGCGTACCTTCGGCGAGACCATTCCCAGCCACATCCCCAATGCGGCGCTGGGTACTCTCAAGGAGCCGGTGGGTATCGCCGCGTTGATCACACCCTGGAACTTCCCGCTGGCGATGATCACTCGCAAGGCTGCAGCTGCCCTGGCTGCGGGCTGTCCGGTGATCGTCAAGCCGGCCGGCGAGACACCGTTCTCGGCGCTGGCCCTGGCCGAGCTGGCCGAGCGGGCCGGTATCCCGGCGGGCGTCTTCAACGTCGTGCTGGGCGATGCGCCCGAGGTGTCGAAACTCCTCTGTGCCGAAGAGCGCATCAAGGCACTCTCCTTCACCGGTTCCACCCGGGTTGGGCGGCTGCTGATCGAGCAGTGTGCGGGAACCGTCAAGCGGCTCTCCATGGAGCTCGGCGGCAATGCGCCCTTCATCGTCGGGCCGGACATGGACCCCAAGGAAGCGGCCTTCGCTGCCGTGGCAGCCAAGTTCCAGACCGCCGGACAGGACTGCCTGGCGGCCAACCGTATCCTGGTGCACGAGTCGATCCATGATGAGTTCGTCGAACACTTTACCGAGCGCATGGCGGCGCTGACCGTGGGCAACGGCCTGGAGAGCGAGATCGACCTGGGACCGCTGATTCACAGCCAGGCGGTGGACAAGGCCGCGGCCATCGTCGACGACGCCATCTCCCGGGGCGCCACCCTGGTTGCCGGCGATCAGGGCCAGGCGCCGGGACCAACTTCTTCATGCCGGTGCTTCTCACCGGTGTGACGCGGGAGATGCAGGTGTGGCGCGAGGAAAACTTCGCCCCGGTGGCCGGCGTAACCGCGTACAGTGACGACGACCAGGCGATCGAGATGGCCAACGACACCGAATACGGCCTGGCGGCCTATGTCTATACCCACGACATTCGCCGCATCTGGAAGATGCTGCGGGCGCTGGAGTTCGGCATGGTCAGCGTCAACTCGGTGAAGATGACCGGCCCGCCCGTGCCCTTCGGCGGCGTCAAGCAGTCGGGCCTGGGCCGCGAGGGCGGCATCACCGGTATCGATGAGTATCTGGAGACGAAGTATTACTGTCTTGGTGGCCTGGGCTCTGTATCCGGAAGCTAGGCGAAAGAAAGACACTCAGCCGGGATGCGACATCGAGTGATATCTACCCGAGGACGCTGAGGCAAGCGCAGCGGCGCGCGGCGATCGACAGGGATGTCGATCGAGAATCGGCAAGAGGGACCTTGTTCCGATTCGACGCGCAAGCCGCAAGCGAAGCCTCAGGGTTTCGTCCGAGGGCATCGCGAGTCGTCGCATGGCGGCGATGTACCCCCAGGTATGAGTCTTGTGAACATTCTCCCCGGCGGAGCGGGGAGCCCTTGAATAAGAGAGAACGCAATGAGCCAGCAGCACAAGGAATTGATCGACCGCGACCGCAAGGTCACCTTCCACGCCTCCACCCATCTGCGTGACTTCGCCCATGGCGATGCGCCGGGTCGGGTGATCACCGGCGGCAAGGGAATCCATATCGTCGACAAGGACGGCCGCGAGTTCATCGACGGTTTCGCCGGGCTCTACTGCGTCAACATCGGCTACGGGCGCACCGAGGTGGCCGAGGCCATCTATCAGCAGGCGCTGGAGCTTTCCTACTACCACACCTATGTGGGGCACTCCAACGAGCCGCAGATCGCGCTCTCCGAGAAGATTCTCGAGCTGGCCGGCCCCGGCATGTCCAAGGTCTACTACGGCATGTCGGGCAGTGATGCCAACGAGACCCAGCTCAAGATCGTGCGCTACTACAACAACGTGCGCGGCCTGCCGCAGAAGAAGAAGGTCATCTCGCGCATGCGTGGCTACCACGGCTCCGGCATCGCCTCGGGCTCGCTGACCGGGCTCAAGGCGTTCCACGACCACTTCGATCTGCCCATCGACACCATCCGTCATACCGAGGCGCCATTCTACTACCAGCGTGCCGCGGAACTGGAAGGCATGTCCGAGCGCGAATTCTCGAAGCACTGCGCACGTAAGCTCGAGGAGATGATCCTGGTCGAAGGGCCCGACACCGTGGCTGCCTTCATCGGCGAGCCGGTGCTGGGCACCGGTGGCATCGTGCCGCCGCCGGAAGGTTATTGGACGGAGATCCAGGCGGTGCTGGCCAAGTACGACATCCTGCTGATCGCCGATGAGGTGGTCTGCGGCTTCGGGCGGATCGGCGCCGACTTCGGCAGCCACTACTACGGTATCAAGCCCGACCTGATCACCGTCGCCAAGGGCCTGACCAGCGCCTATCAGCCGCTCTCCGGCGTGATCGTCGGCGACCGCGTCTGGCAGGTGCTCGAGCAGGGCGCCGGTGAGTATGGCCCCATCGGCCATGGCTGGACCTACTCCGGCCACGCCCTGGGCTGTGCCGCGGGTCTGGCCAACCTGGCGATCATCGAGCGCGAAGGGCTTACCGCCAACGCCGCCGAGGCCGGCGCCTACTTGCAGCAGCAGATGCAGGCCGCCTTCGGCGATAGCCCGATCGTCGGCAACGTGCGTGGGGTGGGCATGCTGGCCGCCCTCGAGTTCTCCGTCGATCCGGCTCGCCGCGAGCATTTCGACCCGGCGCTCAAGGTGGGTCCGCGTATCGCCGCCGCGGCGCTGGACGAGAACCTGATCGCTCGCGCCATGCCCCAGGGCGATATCCTGGCTTCGCGCCGCCGTTGACCACCACCCGCGCCGAAGTCGACGAGATCGTCGCCCGCGCCGGCGTGCCGTGGACAAGGTAACCGACGAACTGGTCCGTGAGGGTGCCATCAAGGCCACCATGACCGTCGGCTGATGCCGGCCCTGT
>NZ_AZQX01000373.1:0-46174 GCF_000568385.1 Halomonas sp. BC04 | reverse complement strand
AGGCCTGCGGCCTCCAGTCGCCGATGCGTCGGACCGGAGCTGAAGCTTCCTCCGACAGCGGCGTGGTGTCGTGGCAGGAAAAGACAGCTGTAGGAGCGCTGCTCTGCATCGCGACTGGCGTCGCCAGGCGCCTCGGCGGAGGCTGAAAGGTTGGTTGTCGTCGCGAATACGGGCAACACCGCCGGGAGGCCTGCGGCCTCCAGTCGTGAGCTGAAGCTACTCCTACAATGCGGTCGTTGCAGACCTTGTTGGAGCGCCGCTCTGCGTCGCGACTGGCGCCGCCAGGCGCCTCGGCGGAGACTGAAAGGTTGGTTGTCGTCGCGAATACGGGCAACACCGCCGGAAGGCCTGCGGCCTCCAGTCGCCGATGCGTCGGACCGGAGCTGAAGCTTCCTCCGACAGCGGCGTGGTGTCGTGGCAGGAAAAGACAGCTGTAGGAGCGCCGCTCTGCGTCGCGACTGGCGCCGCCAGGCGCCTCGGCGGAGGCTGAAAGGTTGGTTGTCGTCGCGAATACGGGCAACACCGCCGGGAGGCCTGCGGCCTCCAGTCGTGAGCTGAAGCTACTCCTACAGCGGCGTGGCAACGTTGGTGGAGAAAATCGCTAAGGGAGGACGATTTATCACTTCTTGACCATCCGAACTCTTTCAGTGTGGCTCAAGATTGGCCCGATGGCTGATCAAGGTGAGTACTCAGGAAAATCTATACCGGTGGCAGCCAGGCTACCCTCGCTCCCACCAGGACCAGGGACGCCGCGGTCAGCGCCAGCCAGGGGCAGGGCGTCATCGACGGGCGAGGCTTGTTTTGCCAGGAGAGGCGGACGAGAGCGCAGACCACCAGCCCCAGCAGAGCGCCGCCGATCAGGTCGCTGAGCCAGTGTACGCCGATGACGAGACGGGACAGGGCCATCGGTAGCGCCAGTGCAATGGCAACCCAGTAGGCCCAGAAGCGCTTCTGGCGGGGCAGCCCTTGGGCAAGGAAAGCGGCGGCCAGGCCATAGAGCACCACGGCGGAGGAGGCGTGGGCGCTCGGGTAAGCCAGCGAACCGGTGAGATAGTCCGGCGTATCCGGTCGCGACCGGCCGATGATCGCTTTGCCCAGTGTGTTGAGCAGGGCGATGGCGCCCAGGCCGGCGGCAAGATGAAGGAGAGCCGCCAGGTGCCGCCTCGTCAGCAGCCAGAGACCCCAGGGAATGACCAGTGCCAGAATGCCATACATGTCTCCGACACGCGCCAGCAGCTGGCCGGCAGCGGGCAAGGCCGGCACCGCCAGGCTGTCGAACAGGGCATGTACCTTGAGGTCGAGATCGAAGGGGCCGCGCTGGCGTATCACGGCGATGGTCAGTCCCGAGAGCCCGCCCAGCGAGAAAATCAGCAGCAGCCAGCTTGCCAGCGGTATCTCGCCGCGGCTACGCCAGCTGTGCGTCAGCCACAGGCGTCGCATTACCGGGTGGCGCCGAGCGACGCTTGCCAGCAGGCGATAGAACCGGCCGCTGCGGCTGAACTGATGACGCAGCCAGGAAAAGATGATTCCCAGCGCTACCACGAGGAGTGTCAGGGCGATCAGCAGGCCGCCCAGGCCGGGAGGCAGGCCGAGCAGCTGCTGCCAGGTCTGGCCCAGCAGGTAGCCGGGCAGGACATAGGCCGGTGCCCAAAGGGCCGCCGAGGCCAGGTTGGCCCAGGCGAAGGCGCGGGGCGACATGTGCAGCATGCCGGCAATCAAAGGTATCACCGGGCGCACCGGGCCGACGAAGCGGCCGAAGAACACCGAGAGGCTGCCGTAGCGCTGGAAGAACCGGGCGCCGCGGGACAGCCACTCGGGGTGCCGCGAGAAAGGCCAGAGCCGCGTGACCCGTTCCCGTTGGGTGTAGCCCAGGATGAAGCTCAGTCCGTCACCGATCACGGCACCGATGAATGCCGCCAGGAGAATGGTGGGGATGGCCATGTCCTGGTGTCCGGCGAGCGATGCGGCCGCGGTGATCAGTACCACGCCAGGCAGGAGCAGTCCCACCAGCGCCAGAGACTCGAGCAGGGCAATGAGGCCAATGATGAAGAGCAGCATGCCCGGCGAGGGGGCGAGCTGGTAGAGGGTCTCGGTCAGGCTCAAGCGTGGGCTCCTTGAAAGGGATCGGCGTGTATCATTGCTCTGTGAGGCGGCGTGTCAGGGTCTGCAGGCGCTGTTCGAAGCGCTGCCATGACTCGCCGCCGATACGCTGGCATAGCAGGGTGGGCGCGCGCAGAGGCCCTGTATCCACGAGCACCGTACGATCGATGGCTTCCTCTATTCGTTGCTGGACCATCTGTGCACCGCTTTCGCTGGTATCGGGCAGTACCAGCCAGAATGTGGCTGCGCTATGGCGCCCCAGGAAGTCGTGGCGCCGTGAGCAACGATTGGCTTCTCGGCATAGTGCGTCCAGCAGCGCCTGGCGTGTCCGGCTGCCGAACTGCTCGCTGGCCATTTCCAGCTGAGGCAGGTGGATGATCAGGACGGCCAGCGGTTGGTGAAGCAGTTCGGTGCGCTGATACTCGCTGGCAAGGAGTTCGTCGAGTGTGTCCTTGGCGAGTGCGTTGCACTCGGGATCCCTCGGGTCGGTGGCCTTGAGCAGGGCCAGTTGACGGTTCTGCTCCCACGGCGCCAGGGCTGCGACGACCATCAGGGCGAGATAGCCCAGGGCCACCTCGCTGCCGAGTTGTCCATCATTGACCAGGACCAGCCAGACCGGTGCCAGCAGGAGATTGAGGAGTATCGCCGGGGGCAGCGGTACCAGGAGAAGCGTGAGCAGGGGCGCCAGTCCGGCCCAGAAGGGGGCGGCGTTCTCCAGCTGGGGGAGTTCCAGTGCCAGCATCAGGTAGCCGGCTATCAGCACCAGGTAAGCCGAGAGGCGAGCGTTGGTGGTCATTGCGAGACGCAGCAGCATGGCGACCAGTATCAGCAGGGCCAGGATGGCAGGGGCCAGGATACGGTCGTAGTCGCCCATGAGGTAGTGCCACAGGGCGTACCCCCCCAGCAGCAGGGCGCCGGCAGCGTAGGCGATGGCTGTGCGGGTGGAAGACCACTTGCTCTCATCGTCCATGGTTGGGCTCCGGTTCGACCGCGAGGGTGACGTCCTGTTCGTCGAAGCGAGCCAGCTGCTCGTCGAGAGAGCCGGCGAGTTCGAGGGTGGTGAACCTTGCCTTCACCGGGGTGCGCAGGCCATCGAGCAGTGCCTGGCGCCGTGACCGGGCCTGCTCCCGGTCGCGACTCAGCAGCAGGGCGGCCAGCGTATGCTGATTGAGGCGATAGCAGGTCTCGAAGTCGTGGGTCTGGCGACACAGGTCCTGGGCCAGGGGCCAAAGCAGGTGGCGTGATGTGCGGAGCAGCAGCAGTTCGCCATGCACCCCTTCACGACGGCAACGTGCACGTTCGCGACGCAGGTCGGTAGCCAGCTGGTGCGCGGTCCATAGCGGAAGCCCGGGAGCCAGGCGGACGCGCTGTCGTGAGGCGAGCCGCAGCGGTTGCAGTTGGAGATTGCGTGCCAGCCCGAGCAACATCAACGTCAGTAGAAGCAGGCCCGAGAAGAGGGACTGTTCGAAGCCGAGCACGCCGATGAGAGACCACCAGGCGAGGCCTGCCAGGATGAAGGTGAGGCCCAGCATCCATCTCGGCTGAGGCAGCATCAGCAGGGCCGGCCAGCCCCAGATCCACAGGGCATGCCGCTCGGGGTCCGTCCACAGCAGGCCGGCCAGCAGCAGGCTGGGCAGCAGTTGCCAAGGGACTGTGGCGGGCCGCCGGTGACTGAACTCGAGCAGCGATGCAGTCACCGTCAGCCAGGCCACAGCCAGCCACAGCAGCAAGGCGCTGGCGAAGAGCTCCGTCCGGTAGGCCAGAAGGGCCAGAAGCAGTGCCGCGACCAACAGGTTCAGGCGCATCAATCCGACTTTGTACTTGCTTTGCATGGTGCCTTACTATCTATGGTGATCGACACGAAGTTGCGCCAGTATAACGTCCGCAGCCTCCTCTGAGGCTGTCGTCCAGGAGATATTGAAACCGCATGTCCGCATACGCCTCTCGAACCGAATCCACCGCCGACCAGGCCATCGGCGATGTCGATGCCTACATGGTGCGGCTAGGCCAGGCTGCCCGTGTCGCCGCCACGAAAATGCGCCGCGCCGTTACCGCCGACAAGAACGGTGCCCTGCGGGCCATGGCCGACCATCTTCAGCGCCGCCGCGCCGAGGTACTCGCCGCCAATGCACGGGATCTTTCCCGTGGCCGCGAGAGTGGGCTCGATGACGCCCTGCTCGATCGGCTGGCACTCGATGATGGACGACTCGACGCCATGGTGGAAGGCCTCAGGCAGGTCGCTGCCCTGCCCGACCCGGTAGGGGAAATCGATGGCATGAGGATGCGGCCCAGCGGCATCCAGGTCGGCCAGATGCGGGTGCCGCTCGGTGTGATCGGCATCATCTACGAGTCGCGGCCCAATGTGACTCTCGAGGCTGCCAGCCTGTGCCTGAAGTCCGGCAATGCCTGCATACTGCGCGGCGGATCGGAGGCTCGCGAGTCCAACGCCGCCATTGGGGTCTGCATACGCGAGGGGTTGCTCGAGGCCGGGCTGCCCGAAGCCGCCGTGCAGGTGGTGGCGACCACGGACCGGACCGCCGTGGGGCGCCTGATCGCCATGCCGGAGTATGTGGACGTGATCATCCCCCGCGGCGGTAAGTCGCTGATCGAGCGCATCACCCGGGAGGCGCGTGTGCCGGTGATCAAGCATCTGGATGGCGTCTGTCATGTCTATATCGATGCCACCGCCGATCCGGACAAGGCCATGGCCATCGCCATCAATGCCAAGACCCAGCGCTACGGCACCTGCAATACCATGGAGACGCTGCTGGTCGATGCGCCGTTGGCCGAATCGCTCTTGCCCCGGCTGGCTGCCGCCTATGCCGAGCATGGGGTCGAGCTGCGAGGCTGTGAGCGGACCTGCCGCGTGCTTGAGGTCGCTACTCCCGCCAGCGAGGCGGACTGGGAGGCCGAATACCTGGCACCGGTGCTGGCGATTCGTGTGGTCGACGGCATGGACGCGGCGATCGCGCATATCGAACGCTACGGCTCGCACCATACCGATGCCATCGTGACCGAACACTATGGCCTGGCCCGCCGCTTCATGACCGAGGTCGATTCCAGCTCGGTGATGGTCAATGCCTCGACCCGCTTTGCCGACGGTTTCGAATATGGCCTGGGCGCTGAAATCGGTGTCTCCACCGACAAGCTGCACGCCCGTGGCCCGGTGGGCCTCGAGGGTCTCACCACGCGCAAGTACGTGGTGTTGGGTGACGGCCAGGTTCGAGGGTGAGCCGGCAAAGCCCGCGCCCGGAAGTGTCGGCAGGCCAAGGGAAGACTGTGCCCGCCAGGCCGCCGCGTATCGCCATGCTGGGCGGAACCTTCGACCCAGTGCACCTGGGCCACCTGCGCAGCGCCGTCGAGCTGCGTGAGTGCCTGGCGCTCGACCGGGTACACATGGTGCCTGCCAGCATGCCGCCGCTGCGTGACGAGCCGTCGGTGACGCCCGAGGAGCGCCTCGCGTTGTTGAAGCTCGGTATCGGCAATACACCGGGTCTGTTGGCGGACGCCCGTGAACTTGAGCGCGCAGGACCCTCCTACAGTGCCGATACCCTGGCCAGTCTGCGGGAGGAGTACGGCGCAAGAGCGCAGCTGGTGATGGCTCTGGGTCATGATGCCTTTCTTCGTCTGGCGGAGTGGCGAACGCCGGAACGCCTCTTCGAGTTGGCCCATCTGGTGGTGATCGATCGCCCCGACCACGACGCGCCATTGCCCGAGGCGCTGGTCGAACTGATCGACCGGCGAGAGGTCGATAGCTGTGAGGCACTATTCCAGTCCCCGGCGGGACGGCTGTTGCGCCTTGCACTGCCGACGCGAATGGCGATCTCAGCCACCGCGGTTCGTCGGCGGCTCTGTGCCGGCAGCAGCGTCCGCTACCTGCTCCCCGAAGCCGTGGAAGCGCGAATACACGAAAGAGCCCTATATCGAACGCATTGAACGCTGCCAGGGGCCGCGCAAGACGCTACAATGGGCACCGACCAAGACTTCCCGTTGACGAGGGGCTATGCACAACGATTCGCTCAAGACATTGGTGGTAGATGCACTGGATGACCTCAAGGCCAAGGACGTGGCGATGCTGGACGTGTCACGCCTTACCAGCGTGACCGACCTGATGATAGTGGCGAGCGGCACCTCCACGCGCCACGTGGCAGCGCTGGCCAACCACATTGTCGAGCAGTCCAAGGCCAGCGGCCATCCGCCTCTGGGTGTGGAAGGGCAGGCCGGCTCCGACTGGGTGCTGGTGGACCTCGGCGACCTGGTCGTGCATGTGATGCTTCCCGAAACCCGCCAGCTGTATGACCTGGAGCGTCTCTGGGCCGACCTGCCGAGCGATGTGGAGCCCAGAGAAGAGCACGGTAGCGCATGAGAGTCCGCCTGCTGGCGGTGGGTACCCGCATGCCTGCCTGGGTCAATGCGGGGGTAGAGGAGTACCGCAAGCGCCTGCCCCGGGATTTTGCCCTGGAGATCGAGGAAATTGCCCCGGGGCAGCGGGGCAAGAATGCCGATGTGGCACGTGCCGTTGCGCTGGAGGCGCAGCGAATTCGTGAGCGCCTGCGCGGTGATGAGTTCACGGTGGCGCTGGAAGTCGAAGGCCAGGCCTGGAGTACCGAACGGCTGGCCCGTGAAGGCGAGGCATGGCGGCTTGAAGGCCGTGATGTGGCGCTGATGGTGGGAGGTCCCGATGGACTTTCGCCCGAGCTCTCCGCCAATGCCGACCGGCGATGGTCGTTGTCGCCGCTGACCTTGCCGCACCCGCTGGTCAGGGTGATTCTGGCCGAGCAACTCTATCGTGCCTGGACCCTGATGGTGGGGCATCCCTATCACCGTTGAACGGTGGTTCCCCCGGAATAGTCATTCGAGGTCATAGCCGGCATGCGCGATCGCCGTGACACCCTCAAGAATCCGCAGCAGGAGCTGCGCATCTTTCGAATCCGTTCGCTGCTCGCCGGCTTGCTGATCGTGGCATTGACCGGCCTGCTGATGGGGCGACTGGTCTACCTGCAGGTGGTGCAGCATGAGGTCTACAGTACCCGCTCCGAAAAGAATCGCGTGCGTGTCGAGCCTCTGCCCCCGACCCGGGGCCTGATCCAGGATCGCAATGGGGTGCTGCTTGCCGAAAACCGGCCCACCTACAACCTGACGCTGATTCGAGAGCGGGTCGAGGACCTGGATGGGACGCTCGACCTGCTGGAAGCCTTGCTGGCGCTGTCCCCCGAGGAGGCTGAGGCCTTTCGGCTGCGCTCACGCCAGCGTCAGCGCCCCTTCCAGCCGGCGCTGTTGATGAGTGATCTGGACGAGGCCCAGATCGCCCGGCTTGCGGTCAATCGGCATCGTCTGCCTGGCATCGAGGTCGAGGCCCAGCTGTTGCGCTACTATCCCGATGCCAATATCACGGCGCATGCCCTAGGTTATGTCGGTCGTATCAATGCCGAGGAGATGAAGACGCTGGACCTGGGTCGCTACGCCGGGACGCACTTCATCGGCAAGACAGGTGTCGAGCGCTTCTACGAGGATGTGCTTCACGGCCAGGCGGGCCTACGCAAGGTCGAGACCAATGCAAGGGGGCGGGTGTTGCGCGAGCTGGGGCGCACCGACCCGGTGCCGGGGAAGGATCTGACCCTGACCATCGACATGCAGCTTCAGACCCTGGCCTATGAACTGCTCGACGGGCGGCGTGGTTCCATCGTGGCCATTGCCCCCGCCACCGGAGAAATTCTGGCCATGGTCTCGGCCCCGGGTTTCGACAGCAATCAGTTCGTCACCGGTATCGATTTCGCCTCCTACCGGGCGCTTCAGGAAGACCTCGACCTGCCGCTGTTCAACCGGGCCATACGTGGCCAGTATCCGCCGGGTTCGACCATCAAGCCGTTCCTGGCCATGGCGGGCCTGGCCGAAGGGGTTATCACTCCGGACCGTACCATCAACGATCCCGGCTTCTACCAGTTGCCCAACGACAGTCGCCGCTATCGCAACTGGCTTCGCTGGGGGCATGGGCGCGTCGATATGGAGCGCTCCATCGCCGTTTCCAATAACACCTACTACTATTCGCTGGCCCATGAGCTCGGCATCGATCGGGTGCATGACCGCATGAGTGCTTTCGGCTTCGGGCAGCGGGTGGGGCATGACGTATTCGGGGAAAGTGGCGCCCTGATGCCTCGCGGGATTGGAAGCGTGGCCGTTTCGGCCAGCCCTGGTACCCGGGTGAAACGCTATCGGTCGGTATTGGCCAGGGCTACTGGCAGGTCACGCCGCTGCAGTTGGCGACCGCCACGGCCGTCCTGGCCAATCGAGGTGAGTGGGTAAAGCCCCGGCTGGCTAGCCGTATCGGGGGGGAGGCCGTCGAGCTCGCGTTGCCGAACACCCCGCCTGCTCTGCAAATCGACAACGACTACTGGTGGGACAAGATCTTTTCCGGCATGGAGAAGGTGCTCACCGGCCACGAAGGCACGGCCCGCCGCACCGGGGTGGGCCTCGAGTACCGCATGGGGGGCAAGTCGGGCACCGCCCAGGTCTTCTCACTGGGACAGGACCAGCGCTATAACGCCGAGGAGCTGGCAGAGCGCCTGCGGGACCATGCGCTGTTCATGGCATTCGCACCGTTGGAAGACCCGCAGATCGCCGTGGCGGTGATCGTTGAGAATGCCGGTGGGGGCAGTACCCATGCGGCGCACCTGGCTAGGGCCATGACCGATGCCTGGCTGCTGGATGAAGAGGAAGTGGATGTCGAGCAACTGCGGGAGACCTTGGAGAATGACACCGGCACCGTGGCGGGAAACTGATCGATGGCGTTGACCTATCTGACCAGAGGCCTGCGTCGCCGGCCGGTGCGCCCGCCCGAGAGCGGCATCGCCCGTCGCAAGAGTATCTGGGAGCGTACCCATCTCGACCCCTGGCTGTTGCTCATGCTGCTGGTGCTGATGGTGGCCGGTCTGGGCGTGCTGTTCAGCGCCAGCGGCCAGAACATCGATGCGGTCATCGCCCAGGGGAGTCGCTTCCTTGTCGCGGTCGTGGTCATGCTGCTGCTCTCGCAGCTGACGCCAACCACCCTGCTGCGATGGGCTCCGCTCGTCTACGGTGCCAGCCTGCTCATGCTGGTGGCGGTCGAACTGGTGGGCGACACGGGCATGGGGGCGAAACGCTGGCTGACCATTCCCGGTGTGGTGCGCTTCCAGCCATCGGAGCTGATGAAACTGGCCATGCCGCTGATGGTGGCGGCGTGGCTGAGCCGGCGTGAGCTACCGCCCCGCTGGTATGACCTGCTGGTCTGTGGCGTGCTGATCGGCGTGCCGGTATTGCTGATCGCCCGCCAGCCCGACCTGGGCACTTCCCTGCTGGTCACCTGTGCGGCGGTGTTCGTGGTGCTGCTGGCCGGCCTCTCCTGGCGCTTTATCGCCTTCCTGCTGGTGTTGGCCGCTTCCGCCTTGCCGCTGCTGTGGATGAACCTTCACAATTATCAGCGTCAGCGGGTTCTCACCTTTCTCAACCCTGAAAGCGACCCGCTGGGATCCGGCTGGAACATCATCCAGTCCACCACGGCCATCGGCAGCGGTGGCGTATGGGGCAAGGGGTGGCTTCAGGGTACCCAGTCCCAGCTCGAGTTCCTGCCCGAGCGGCATACCGACTTCATCGTTGCCGTACTGGGCGAGGAGTTCGGGCTCATTGGCATGCTGGTCGTGCTGGTGCTCTACCTGATGATCGTCACCCGGGGCCTCTGGCTGGCGGCAGGGGCACACGATACCTTCGGTCGCCTGCTCGGTGGCAGTATCATCCTGACGTTCTTCATCTATGTCTTCGTCAATGTCGGCATGGTCAGCGGTATCCTGCCGGTGGTTGGCGTCCCCCTGCCGCTGGTCAGTTACGGTGGCACCTCCAGCGTGACCTTGCTGGCGGGTTTCGGTATTCTCATGTCCATTCATGGCCACCGTCGCCTGTTGCCGCGCTAGCGACGGCGAGCGATGGTCATATCTGAACGACAAGCCCCAGCAGGAGTGGCGAGCGAATGATGCCAGTGGGTAAGTGGAAAAGTGCCAGCGGTACCGGCATTGCCGTATTGGGCTTGTTGATGCTGGCGCCCGGGACGAGCGCCGCAGACTTCGATCCTGCGGAGCACGAGGGAGCGGGAAAGCTTGTCGATACCCTGGTCGATCGAGGTATCGAGCGTGAGTGGCTTGAGTCGGCCCTGCGCAGCGCCCAGTTTCAACAGGGCGTACTGGACGCCATGGAAGGCGCCGCGGAACGGCGACTCCGCTGGGACGAGTATCGGGAAATCTTCCTGCAGCCGGAGCGGGTCGAGCGTGGCGTGGCCTTTATCGAGGCGCATCATGATGCCTTTGAGCGCGCCGAAGCGGAGTATGGCGTACCGGCGGACATGATTGCCGCCATCATCGGCGTCGAGACCAGCTACGGGCGCTTTACCGGCCGCCATCGGGTCATCGACTCGCTGTCGACCCTTGCCTTTCACCACCCCGTACGGGGCAGTTTCTTCCATGGTGAGCTGACGGCCTTCCTCGAAATCACCCGGGAGCAGGGCGTGGAGCCGGGCAGCCTGAAGGGGTCCTACGCCGGGGCCATGGGTTACCCCCAATTCATACCGACCAGCTATCGCGCCTATGCCGTGGACTTCGACGGTGACGGGATACGTGACCTCTGGACCAACCCGGTCGACGCCATCGGCAGCGTCGCCAACTATTTTGCCGTACATGGCTGGCAGCCGGGCAGCCCGATCTATCATGAGGCCCGGGGGCCGGACACTCCGCCGCCGGCGGTTGACTTCAACCGCACGGCCCGGCCCTACGCCAGCGTGGCCGAGCTTGCCGAGGCGGGTATCCGGGTCGAGGGCAGCCTCGATGACGATGCCTTGGTGGTGCCGCTCTCGCTGGAGGTGTCCGAAGAGGCCTGGCGCTACCGGGTGGGTCATGAGAACTTCTACGTCATCACCCGTTATAACCACAGTCACCTCTATGCCATGGCAGTGACAGAGCTGGCCGAGGCAATCGAAGCCCAGCGTGCGCTGGCTGCGCCGCCGCTCGAACCGGCGAGCAATGGTGTCGGAGAGGGAACATGAAACCCTGGTACCTCGGCCTGGCACTGGCCACGTTGTTGACCGGCTGTGCCGGTGGCGGTGGCTCCCAGCCTCGGGCGAACGAGAGGCGGCTCGCAGCGCGCCAGCGGCGGCACCCTCAGGTGGTGGTCGCTATGCCATGAGTGGCGATGCCTACCCCGAAAACCCGCCAGACGTCAGCAAGATTCCGGATGCGGTGCCTCGTGTCGAGCCACCGTCCCGTGGCGGCAACCGCCCGACCTATGAGGTGTGGGGCAAGACCTACCGGGTGCTGCCCGATGCCAGTGGCTATGCCAGGCAGGGCACCGCGTCCTGGTACGGCGAGAAATTCCACGGCTACGCCACCTCGAACGGCGAAATCTATGACATGTACGAGATGACCGCTGCCCATCGCTCGCTCCCGCTGCCGACCTATGCCAGGGTAACGAGTCTGGAGAACGGTCGCTCCGTGATCGTGCGGGTCAACGACCGCGGGCCCTTCCACAATGACCGTGAGATCGATCTCTCCTATGCGGCCGCGGCGCGCCTGGATATCCTTGACCGTGGCACCGGCGGGGTGAAGGTGGAGGCGCTCGACCCCGAGCGGTGGCTGGCAGAAAACGGCCGCAATGGCGAGAACCGGACGGCCCCGACGACGGTCCAATCCTCGCCTGTCGGCGAGTCGCGTACCGCTCAGACTGAGCCGGCCCGACTGGCCGAGCCTGGGCCAGCCGGCGAGTCGTCACGGGAGGTTGCAGCCCCGAGCCGAGCCACGGCGGAGCCGGCCGGTGACCAGGCCGCCATCTATCTGCAGATCGCCGCGCTGGGATCGGTGGACAATGCTCGGGCGCTCAAGGCGAGGCTCGACAATGAGCTGTCGCATCCCGTGCGGGTGGCCGACTCCGCCGGCATGTATCGGGTGCAGATCGGCCCCTTGTCCAGTGCTGCCGAGGTCGAGCCGGCCCGGGCAGAGCTGAGACGTGCCGGTTTCGAGCAGGCCTTTATCGTCAATGGCGCCGACTGATCGGCGCCTTGCTTTTCACTTTCCGATGTTTCCGATGAGACCCAAACCAATGAGAGTGCTGTTCCGTAAACTCCGTCCTCTGCTGTTGCCGGTGATGCTGCTGAGTCTGGTCCTGATGACGGCCCAGGCCCTGGCCCAGGCGGTGCCTACGCCTCAGACCATGATCCCCGCCCCCCCGCAGATTGCGGCCAAGTCATGGTTCCTCATGGATGCCGACAGTGGCCGGGTGCTCATCGAGCATAATGCCGACGAGCGCCTGCCCCCGGCGAGTCTCACCAAGTTGATGACGGCCTACCTGGTGGAGCGGGAACTGGATCGTGGCAACATCAGCATGGACGACATGGTGCGCGTCAGTGAAAACGCCTGGCGTACAGGGGGCTCGAAGATGTTCATCGAGGTCGATACCGAAGTGTCGATCCGTGACCTGCTCTACGGCATCATCATTGCCTCCGGCAACGACGCCAGCGTCGCAGTGGCCGAGCACCTGGCCGGCGGGGAGGCCCCCTTTGCCGACCTGATGAACCAGCACGCCACGCGCCTGGGGCTGCAAAATACCAATTTCACCAATGCCACCGGGCTGCCGCATCCGGAGCAGTACTCCTCGGCCCGGGATATGGCGCTGCTCTCGCAATACATCATCAACGACTATCCCGAGCACTACGCGGTCTATGCCGAGAAGTACTTCACCTACAGTGATATTCGCCAGCCCAACCGCAACCGCCTGCTGTGGCGAGACCCCTCCGTCGATGGCCTGAAGACGGGCTGGACGACCGAGGCGGGTTACGGTCTGGTCGCTTCGGCCAAGCGTGACGACATGCGTCTGATTTCGGTGGTGATGGGCACCAGCTCCGAGGAGTCTCGGGCCCAGGAGACACAGAAGCTGCTCAGCTACGGATTCCGCTACTACGAGACGCTGAATCTCTATGAGCAGGGTGCCGTACTCAATACGCCACGCATCTGGGGTGGGGAAAGGAACGAGCTGCGCGTCGGTGTCGACGAGAACGTCTTCATGACCGTTCCCCGTGCCCGTAATCAAGAGCTCAGCGCCCGTCTCGACATCCGCCAGGACATCAATGCCCCGATCAGCCAGGGAGCGCGTGTGGGGACGCTGGAGGTGCGGCTAGGTGACGACATCGTCGGCGAGCAGGCCCTGGTGGCCCTGGAGTCGATCGAGGAGGGCAACATCTTCAAGCGGCTCTTCGACCAGGTCAGGCGTTTCTTCAGCAACCTGATCGGCGGCTGGTTCGGCTAGCCGTGTCGAATGGCCGAGTCACGTATTCGGAAATGCTTTGAAGGGTAGGAAGGACATGAGCGACAGGAACCTGCGCGACCTGCGTCGGGCGACATCGACTAAAACACCCGAGGCGCCGGCGACCATTACTTTCCCTTGCGACTACCCGATCAAGGTGGTGGGGGATGCCGCCGAGGATTTCGCGGCCATGGTCTGTCAGGTGGTCTCACGCCACGACAGCGAGTTCGATGCGACGACGCTGGAAGTGGTGGAGAGCCGAAACGCACGCTTCCAGTCGGTGCGGCTGACCATGCGTGCCACCGGTGAGGCCCAGCTCAAGGCGCTGTTTGTCGAGCTCAAGGCCACCGGGCGCGTCCACATGGTGGTTTGATGGGCGAGATCGAGCTCCATCGCCTGGGGCGCTGCGCCTATGAGCCGGTCTGGCAGGCCATGCGCACGCTGACCGATACCCGTGATGAGCGTACACCCGACCAGCTTTGGCTGGTGGAACACCTTCCGGTCTTCACCCAGGGGCAAGCCGGCAAGCCCGAGCATCTGTTGATGCCGGGCGATATCCCCGTGGTACAGACCGATCGCGGTGGACAGGTGACCTATCATGGCCCGGGGCAGGTGGTGCTCTATCCGCTATTGGATGTACGCCGCGCCCGGCTTGGCGTGCGCGATCTGGTTTCAGCCCTGGAGAACGCCGTGATCGCCGTGCTGGCGGAGCTCGAGGTGGTGGCGCGGGCACGACCGGATGCACCCGGCGTCTACGTGGGACAGGCCAAGATTGCTTCGTTGGGCCTGCGTATTCGGCGCGGGGCGAGCTTTCACGGGGTGGCTCTCAATGTGGATGGTGATCTTTCCCCCTTCGACCGGATCAATCCTTGCGGCTATGCGGGCATGGCCATGACCCGACTTGCGACCTGGTCGACGACTGCCCCGGCGTCGAGGCGGTGGGGGAGCGCCTGGCGCAGTGCCTGGCGCTCGAGCTGGACAGGGGACTGGTTATCCCACGTTGATGGCGTCGATGCGGTTGGGGTTCGCTTCCTGGCCCGGCACCTCGGCGGGCGCCGCAAGGCCGAGATTGTTCTTCTCGAACACCTGGTCGGCCCGGTAACTGGATCGAACCAGCGGCCCCGAGGCCACTTCCAGAAAGCCCTTTTCCAGGCCCAGCTGCCGATAACGCTCGAACTCCCGGGGGGTGACCCAGCGCTCGACCGGCAGGTGGTTGCGCGTGGGGCGCAGGTACTGGCCGAGGGTGACGATATCCACGTTGATGGCGCGCAGGTCGTCCAGGGTGGCCAGTATCTCCTCGTCGGTCTCGCCCAGGCCCAGCATGAGGCTGGTCTTGGTCAGGACTTCCGGCTTGTGCTGCTTGGCATGGGCCAGCACGTCGAGGGTCTTGCGGTACCCGGCCCGGGGGTCGCGGACCCGGTGGGTGAGGCGTTCCACCGTCTCGACGTTCTGGGCAAAGACCTCCAGGCCGGAGTCGACGACACGCTCTATCGCCGGCCTGTCGCCGTCGAAGTCGGGGGTGAGTGCCTCCACCACCACCTGGGGCGTGTTCGCCTTGATGGCGCGAATGCAGTCGGCATAGTGCGTCGCGCCGCCATCGGGCAGGTCGTCGCGGTCGACCGAGGTCAGCACCACATAGCGCAACCCCATCAACTCCACCGACTTGGCGGTGTTGGCCGGCTCCTCGCTGTCGAGCCAGCCCTTGGGATTTCCGGTGTCCACGGCGCAGAAGCGGCACGCGCGGGTGCATACCGAGCCCATCAGCATGATGGTGGCCGTGCCGTTGCTCCAGCACTCCCCCATGTTGGGACAGTGCGATTCGGCACAGACGGTGCTCAGCCGGTGCGTGCTGACATTCTTCTTGACCGCCTCGAAGCGCTCGCCGCCGGGGATCTGGGCCCGCAGCCACTGGGGCTTCCGGCCCGGCTCGGGCTGCTCTTCGAGCTGCTTGCGCTGCTTGATGCCATCCTTGATCACGGCCATGCCGTGCTCGTTGCGGAATTTCTCACCGCTGGGGACGCGTTTTGAGGTGCTGTCGCTCATTAGGGTGTGAGCCCCTCCACTCGGCGGCTGCCAGGGCCATGTGGCTGTGCGCCGACGGCGTCCGGACGGGACGACGACAATGGCACGAGCGCTGCATGGCGCGCAGATTGATACGTTGGACGCAGGCCGCTAATCTACCATATTCGCCCCGGAAGGGGACAGCGGAGGCAGGCGTGCCAAGGTCAGGTGGGCTGGATCGGCAGGCACACCACGCCGTGGTCCGGAATCGGCTTCGGTGGTGCCTTGAAGTGGGCCTCGAACTCGCCGAGCCGCTCGCGCACGAAGCGCAGGAAGAGCTCCGTCACCGGGGTAGGGAAGCGGTCGCGGGGATGGACCGTGCACCAGGAGCGGCGCAGTGGAAAACCGGGTAGCGCGAGTTCGGCAAGCAGTCCCGCGCCCAGCTCCAGCCTTACGGCCAGTCGCGGCAGGACCGCAACGCCCAGGTGAGCCATCACGCCCTGCTTGATGGCCTCGTTGGTGCCCAGTTCCATGGTATGGGGTAGGGCGACGTCCTGATCGGCCGCCTGCAGTTCGAAGGCGGTACGAACCCCGGAACCCGGTTCGCGCATCAGCAGATAGTGTCGGGCCAGATCCTCCAGGGTGGGATTGCGGGCCTCCAGCAGCGGGTGTCCCGGCCACACCACCGGTATCAGCTCGTTCTCCAGTATCGGCATGAACACCAGGTTGTCGTCGTCTTCGGGCACCATGGCCATGATGACCAGGTCGTCCCGTCGCTCGGACAGGCGCTCCAGCGCCTGGCTGCGATTGCACACCTGCAGGCGCACCTGGACATTGGGATAATGGGCACGAAAGCGTGCAATCAGGTGGGGCACGACATATTGCGCGGTGGAAACGGCCGCCAGGTTGAGCTCTCCCGAGATGGTGCCCGCCATGTCCGAGAGCGCCATCTGCAGCCGCGATACCTGACCGAAGATGGCCTGGGTCGAGGTGGACAATGCATCGGCAGCGGGCAGCACATGCAGCATCTTGCCGGTGTACTTGAACAGCGGCTGGCCCAGGGCTTGCTCCAGCTGGCGGATCTGGGCACTGACTGCCGGCTGTGTCAGTCCCAGTGACTCGGCCGCCCGGGAATAGGACTGTTGGCGATAGACGGCCTGAAAGACCTGGAGTTGGCGAAAGGTCAGGCGGTTCAGCAGCCTTGGCGTGGTCATCGGTCGATCCGCTGGAGGGGCGCCAGGCACCCATTGAACGTCGTATTTCATGCTATCACCGCCTGCGGGCAGCGGTCATGCCCGGTTTTCGGCACCCACGAGGAAAGGCTTCATGGAACCTGACGACAGCTTGGGCAATCAGCCTGGCGACTGGCGATCGGTCATGGTGGCGGGCAGTGGCCTCGCGGCGCTTCGGGCCGGCCAGGCATGTACCGAGCTGGGATTGCCCTGGCATGGCAGCGATGGCAGGCATGGCGATGAACTGGTGGCCCATGCCCGACGCCTGGGTTGCGATCTACTGCATCCTGCCGAGGCGGGAACCGATGTGCAGCTCTCCCTGGCCAGGGCCAGTAGACGGGCCGGTCTCGACTTTGTCGGCCCCGGCGATAGTCTATTGGCGGCGATGCACGACCCGGCGGCAAGCCGGCGGTTGATCCGGGAAGCGGGCGTGCCGCTAAGCCCCATGGAAGAGGCTTGCTCGCCCCTGCACCTGCCGGTGCTGGTCGATGCCCAAGGGCAGGCGCTGGCCCTGATCGAACATGAGATTCTTGGTCCCGGCCGCGCAGTGGCGCCCAGTGAGCGCCTGACGCCCGAGCAGCGCGCCTATCTGGGCCAGCTGGCCGTCAAGGGAGCTCAGTCGATAGGATTGGTTGGCCTGGCCACCTTGAGCTTTTCGCTGGTGGGTAATCGGCTGGGTTTTGCCGCCATGCAGCCCGGCTTGACCGGCTATGAGGGCCTGGCCGAAGTGCTGACCGGGCTCGACCTTGCCGTTGAACAGCTGCGGCTGATCGGCGGGGGGCGCCTTCGTCGTCCGCGGGTGGGACATATGGGGCACGGGCCGGGACGTCCGGGCCAGGCACGCTTGCAGCAATTGTCGTTTCCCGGTGGTTTCCTGAGCGGAGGGCCAGGCGTCAGGCTGGACCGCCCTCGTGGCGATGGTGCAGGCTTCCCGGATGCGAGGCTGCTGGTCTGGGGGCGTGATGCCGCCGAAGCGGAGCGCAGGGAGCGGCGGGCCCTGGCGGAGTGGGAATGCTCATAGAAGGCTTTCGAAAAAATGTTCAAAAACAATATTCTGCGGTGTATGGATACAGAAAATCGACAAAATGACTCGTCATCATGTCGCTCTACGTACTATGATTGTTGCATCGCAGCAAACAATCTCCCTCCTGGTGTCGACATGATCGGCGCCAGCGAACCATGGAGTCACACATGACCTCACTGATGCCGATACCGCCTGAAAAGACGATGACCTTTCTGGATCCTTTTGGTTTCGGCCGTGCCGCGTTTGACTACTGGCGTGATGCCGTCGAGCGCAGCGTGTTGTACATGGACGTGATGCGCCAGCGCGGCAACCAGTATCTGGAGCACATCGAGCAATCCAAGCCCAACGTACTGGGCTTCGAGGCCGACGTCATCATGGATGGCCGCACGCTGCCGCGACCGGTCAACTATGAATTGATGAGAATCCTGCCGCCACCCAATGTCGAACTGGACCTTCAGTCCCGCCCATTCGTGGTGGTGGACCCGCGGGCGGGGCATGGCCCCGGGATCGGCGGCTTCAAGTCAGACAGCGAGATTGGCGTGGCCCTGCGTGCCGGTCACCCCTGCTACTTCATCGGCTTCTTGCCCTATCCCGAAGAGGGACAGACGGTGGAAGACGTGGTGGAGGCGGAGATTGCCTTCCTGCGCCGTGTCATCGAGCTGCACCCGGAGGCCGAAGAGAAGCCGATGGTGGTGGGCAACTGCCAGGCCGGGTGGCAGATCATGATGGCGGCATCGCTGGAGCCCGACCTGTTCGGACCGATTCTGATTGCCGGTGCGCCGCTCTCCTACTGGGCCGGCGAACGGGGCAAGGCGCCGATGCGATATGCTGGCGGCATGTCCGGTGGCAGCTGGATGACCTCGCTGGCCAGCGACATCGGTAGCGGCCTGTTCGATGGCGCCATGCTGGTGCAGAACTTCGAAAAGCTCAATCCGGCCAACACCTGGTGGGGCAAGCAGTATCAGCTATTTGCCAGCGTCGATACCGAAGCCGACCGTTACTTGAACTTCGAGCGCTGGTGGGGCGGCCATGTGGTGCTCGGTGGAGAGGAAATCCAGTACATCGTCGATAACCTTTTCATCGGCAACCGTCTCTCCACCTCGCAGCTGGTCACTTCCGATGGACGGCGAATCGACCTGCGGAACGTGCGTTCGCCGGTGGTGGTGTTCTGCTCCCAGGGTGATGACATCACGCCGCCGCCCCAGGCACTGGGCTGGGTGCGGGATCTCTATGAAGACGTGGACGACATCATCGCCAGCAACCAGACAATCGTCTACTGCGTGCACGACACCACCGGCCACCTGGGCATCTTTGTCTCGGGCAGCGTTTCCCGCAAGGAGCACACCGAATTCACGGCCAACATCGATTACATCGATGTGTTGCCACCGGGCCTCTACGAGACGAAGGTGACGACGGCGGCCGAGCGGAGCGATGCGGAACTGATCGAACGGGACTACCTGCTCGAGTTCAAGCCCCGTTCCATCGAGGGCGTGAACCGGGAGGTTATCCAGCACCGGGAAGAGGACGATACGCGTTTCGCCACCGTGGCACGGGTATCGGAGATCAACCTGGGACTTTACAGACTCTTCCTCCAGCCGTGGGTGCGGGGCGTGATGACGCCCGAGGCATCACGACTGATTCGTCGCATGCATCCCATTCGCCTGGGCTACAAGCTGCTCTCGGACCGTAACCCGCTTTCCGTCCCGCTACCCGTGCTGGCCGACTGGGTGCGCCAGGATCGTCATGAGGTGGGCAAGGACAATATCTTTCGTACCTTCGAGGGTATCGCGTCGGATCAGCTCACTCGGGGCCTGGATGCCTGGCGTGAGCTGCGCGACAACGCCACCGAGCAGCTGTTCCTGCAGATCTATGGCCAGCCGCTGCTGCAGGCCATGGTGGGTCTGGGCGGCGACGCCCATGCACATCGCCGCCGCCCGGGCAGCGAGCCCGAGCATCTCCGTTTCATCGAGCAACGCCATGAGGAGCTGCGCAAGCACGTTGCCGAGGGTGGCAGCCACGAAGCCGTGATGCGCTCCGTGATCCACGTGCTGGGCGGCTCACCCACCACCGATGAGCGGAACTTCAAGCGCCTGCGTGCTTCCCACGCCGAGCTCGAGCCGGGCCGTAACCTGGCCGACTTCAAGCAGCTGGTGCGTGACCAGTTCTTCATCCTCAAGCTGGACCGGGAAGCCGCCCTGGAGGCGATCCCGGAGCTGCTGTCGGGGGAGAAGGCCGATGCGATTCGAGGTCATCTCGAGCATATCGACCATGTGCTGGCCGCCAGCGGTGGGCTCAGCGAGCATGCCAGCAAGCGCTACGAGCGTATCCGGCAGCTGTTTGCCGTGGCCCTGGAACGGGTCGAGCCGGACGACCAGCGACAGGCAATGGTCGAGATGCATGCGGACGTGGAGAGTGGCGCCAGGGCCGAGGTGGTGGCTCGTGATGAGGTAGAGAAGCTGCTTGGCAGCACGCCTTCTCCCAAGCCCGAGCAGGCCAAGCCCGAGCCAAAGCAGGCCGAACCAAAGCAGGCCGAGCCAAAGCAGGCCGAGTCAAAGCAGGCCGAGCCAAAGCAGGAAGAGCCARAGCAGGMMGAGCCAAAGCAGGAAGACCCCAAGCCGGCCGAGCCAAAGCAGGAAGAGCCCAAGCCGGCCGAGCCAGAGCAGGCCGAGGCCAAGCCTAAGCCGAAGGCGACCCGCAAACCTCGCAAGCGCTGAATCGCTTTATGCAGTACCGTGCCCCTGCCGATTCCATCGGCGGGGGCACCCGCATTTTGGTCAGGGTGTTGGAGGGTCGGCTGCTGCAGTCAACGACAGTAGAGCTGCCTTGCTGCTACGTTCAGAGTGCTGGTTCCGTGCGGCCATTCGGGCCGTGACTGGCGCAAAGAGGGTTGCTGGGGTAGGGTAAGCGCATTTTTCACCCCCGCGAGGATCGTCCGCTCGGACAGGCGGGCCGGAACCGTCAGGGGGGGCCATCGGGTCCTCGCCGCGCAGAAAGTGGAGCACTATGGGCAAGTCATTGGTCATCGTCGAGTCGCCGGCCAAGGCCAAGACGATCAACAAGTACCTCGGCAGCGAGTTCATCGTGAAGTCGAGCGTGGGTCATATTCGCGACCTGCCGACCAGCGGCTCGGGCAAGACAGTCTCGGACCCCAAGGAGCGCGCACGCCAGGCCGCAGCCACTCGCAAGATGTCGCCCGAGGAGAAGGCCGAGTACAAGCAGCACAGGGCCAAGGATCAACTGATCCGCCGCATGGGCATCGATCCGGAGCATGGCTGGAAGGCGCACTACGAGATCCTGCCGGGCAAGGAAAAGGTCGTGGCCGAGCTGCAGAAGCTGGCCGAGAAGGCCGATGCCGTCTATCTCGCGACCGATCTTGACCGCGAGGGGGAGGCCATCGCCTGGCACCTCAAGGAGACCATCGGCGGCGAAGATTCCCGCTACAAGCGCGTGGTCTTCAACGAGATTACCAAGAACGCCATCCAGGAGGCCTTCACCGAGCCCGGAAGCCTCAATATTCCACGGGTCGAGGCCCAGCAGGCGCGTCGCTTCCTGGACCGCGTGGTGGGTTTCATGCTGTCGCCACTGTTATGGGCCAAGATCGCTCGCGGCCTCTCCGCTGGGCGAGTCCAGTCGGTGGCCGTGCGCCTGATCGTCGAGCGCGAACGCGAGATTCGTGCCTTCGTGCCCGAGGAGTTCTGGGACGTGCATGCCGATCTGGTGTCGAGTGACGGCGAGCCCATTCGCTTCGAGCTGGTTCGCCAGGATGGCAAGGCGTTTCGACCCACGTCGGAAGCCGAAACCATGGAGCGCATTGCGGCGCTGCGTGAGGCGAGCCTCGCCATTACCTCCCGTGAGGACAAGCCGACCCGCTCGAAGCCGAATGCACCCTTCATCACCTCGACCCTGCAGCAGGCCGCCAGCGGCCGGCTCGGTTTCTCGGTGAAGAAGACCATGACGCTGGCCCAGCGCCTCTATGAGGCAGGCTACATCACCTATATGCGTACCGACTCCACCAACCTGTCTAAGGATGCGGTGGAGAACGTGCGTGAGTATATCAACGCTGAATTCGGCAGCCGTTACCTGCCCGAGGCGCCCAACCGGTACTCCAGCAAGGAGGGCGCCCAGGAGGCCCACGAGGCAATTCGTCCTTCGGAGGTACAGCGCAAGGCGGGTGAGCTGGCCGGCATGGAACGTGATGCCGAACGCCTCTACGAATTGATCTGGCGTCAGTTCGTGGCTTGTCAGATGACGCCGGCGGAGTATCTCTCCAGCACCCTGACCGTGGAAACCGGAGGATACGAGCTGCGGGCCAAGGGGCGTGTGCTCAAGTTCGACGGCTATACCCGTGTCATGAAGCCGGCGGGCAAGAACGAGGACCAGGCGCTGCCCGACCTGCCCAAGGGCACCCCCATGACCCTGGCGGCGCTGGACCCACAGCAACACTTCACCAAGCCGTCGCCCCGCTATACCGAGGCCAGCCTGGTGAAGGAGCTGGAGAAGCGCGGAATCGGCCGGCCCTCCACCTACGCGTCGATCATTTCCACGATTCAGGACCGTGGCTACGTCAAGCTGGAGAACCGTCGTTTCTACGCCGAGAAGCTCGGTGACATCGTCACCGAGCGTCTCAAGGAGTCCTTCCCCGACCTGATGGACTTCTCCTTCACGGCGCGCATGGAGGATGGGCTCGACGAGGTGGCCGAAGGCGAGCGTAACTGGCGGGAGCTGCTCGATGCCTTCTACGCGGAGTTCCGCCAGGAGCTCGAGGCGGCCCAGAGCGAAGACGGCATGCGACCGAACCAGCCGGTGCCCACGGATATCGACTGCCCCACCTGCGGACGCAAGATGCAAATTCGCACGGCCTCCACCGGGGTCTTCCTGGGCTGTTCCGGTTACAACCTGCCGCCCAAGGAGCGCTGCAAGACCACCATCGACCTGCTGCCCGGCGAGGAGGCAGTCGCCGCCGATGCCGACGAAGAAGCCGAGACCGAGGCGCTGCGGGCAAAGCATCGCTGTCCCAAGTGCGGTACGGCCATGGACAGCTACCTGATCGACGAGCAGCGCAAGCTACATATCTGCGGTAACAGTCCCGACTGTGATGGCTACGAAGTCGAGCAGGGCCGATTCCGCATCAAGGGCTACGACGGTCCCACCATCGAATGCGACAAGTGCGGCAGCGAGATGCAGCTGAAGTCCGGGCGCTTCGGCAAGTACTTCGGCTGTACCAACAGCGAATGCAAGAACACACGCAAGCTGCTCAAGAGCGGTGAAGTGGCGCCGCCCAAGATGGATCCCATCCCCATGCCGGAGCTTGCCTGTCAGAAGGTGGAGGACCACTATGTGCTGCGCGATGGCGCCAGCGGCTTGTTCATGGCGGCCAGCAAGTTCCCCAAGAACCGGGAGACCCGTCCGCCGCTGGTACGCGAACTCAAGGCCCACGCCGAAGAGCTGCCGGAGAAATACCACTACCTGCTCGATGCGCCCAGCGAGGATCCCGATGGCCGTCCCAGTCAGATCCGCTTCTCCCGCAAGACCAAGGAGCAGTTCGTGATGACCGAGGAGGAGGGCAAGGCCACCGGCTGGAAGGCCTACTTCGACAACGGCAGGTGGCAGGTGGAGGACAAGCGCAAATGACCCCGCGGGCCCGCACCAATCAGCTGCTCTATCAGGCCGAGCTGCTGCTCGATATGCCGCCGGGTAGCGACGAGCATGTCGAGGCGCGCCGCATGGCGGCCGAGGAGGGGGCGCTGGCCCTGACGGAGCTGGCGTTGGAGTCGCTGCTGCGGGAGGTCACCGAGCATGCCCGCCTGGCCCGTCATGACTGGCGTGAGCTGCTTGGCCCCGAGGGTGAGCCGGTGGCAGAGCTCCACCGGCTGCGAGAGCTCGCGGCCCGGCCGGAGAGCTGGCTGGCCTGGCTGCTCAGCCGGCTCGAGGCACTGCATGAAAGCGGTGGTGTGGCACGTCGTCGCGGATCAGCTGCCCCAGCTTGATTGCCGTGGGCAGTGCGGCGGCGCTCGGGGACGAGCTGCGGACCTGTCTGAGCGAGGCCAAGCGTGAAATCGCCGCCCTGCGCGAGACCAGTGAGGAGTGGTAGTACGTTGGTGATGGATCGACCTGACAGACTGCATTGAGTTCATGACTCGCTGGCTTTGACTTTCATACTGGCAATTTTCAAACAGTCGTTTACACTCGTCGCATCTGTACTTTGTACCGACTTCTGGCAGACAAACATGGACATCACCGCATGGAGGCGTCTGTTCATCGCCTTGTTATTGGCTATGAGTTTCACCCCTCTGGTCGCTTTAGCCTCTAGCCTGTCGATCGACCCCCGCTTCTTGCCTGGTGGCGAAGCCGCCGTTGACGAGCTGCAACAGGAGCTCGAGCGGATCCGAGCCGGGAGAAGCGTACCCCGCATACGTCCTGCTGCAGAGGGAGAAGGCATTCGGATCCAAGGCCTTGACGACAGTGATGGCCTCAGTATGCGGCTCACCGATAGCCGGGATCCTTTTGCCTTCAGTCTGTTGGATGGCGTTGAACGGATTGCCGTGCTGGGCCCGCCGGCATCGGCTGGACGGGCCAGCGCCATGCTTGCCGAACGCGCCGAGCGGCGCGGTATACACCTGTCGGCACTTGGCCTGCAGCCTGGCGAATTACCCTCTTTCACCGATGTCGAACGGCTCGATGCCGTCCTCTTGCTGGCCTTGCCTTTTCATGAGCCGGACTCGCAGCGCGAGCTCTTTGATCGTCTCACTGAAGCCGGCGTCGCAACGCTTGCCCTGACCGATGCCGGCCAAGTGGAACGAGGGGCCCTGCTTTCGGTTCCCGGCGCGCTTGATGCCCCGGCCTTTCATCGCCTCCTGGCCCTTCGGCTTGATGATCTGGCGGCTGGGCGCACTCCCGAACCGCTCACCTACCGGCCTGAGCTTGGTCGTCCTTGGCTCAACCTGGAAACTGCTTCCCGCCTTGACTGGGCGCCCCCTTTTGACCTTCTCAGTCAATCAAGGCTGATTGCCGAGCGTGCCACGGCTCTTCCCGATACATCATTATCGCTGCAGCAGGTCGTGGCGTTGGCACTCGCAGACAACTTGGGTCTTGCCGTGGCACGCCAATCGGTGGAGGTGGACGCCTTCGAGCGTGATATGGCCATGTCGCGCTGGCGGCCCAACCTCTACCTGGAAGCCACTGGCAGAGTGATCGATGATAATCGGGCTCGCTCCGGTCTGGGGCAGTCGCCGGAACGCCAGGTCACGGGCGGAGCCGTTCTCGAGCAACTGATATTTTCGGAACCTGCCATGGCGGCATTGGCTATCAGCGAGAGCCTGGATCGTGCACGCCGAGCCGAAACGGAAGTGGAAAGCCTGGATCTGGCGCTGGAGGTTGCCAGTAGCTTCATCGATCTGCTGCGGCTGCAGGATCAACAGGATGTGCTGCAAAACGATCTGGAACTCGCTCGTGCACAGCGAGACCAGGCCAGTCGAGGTCTCGAGGCTGGTGCGGTAGGCCGTGGTGAACTGTCCCGCTTCGAGGCCGAGCTTGCTCAAGCCAGGGAGCGCCTTGAACAGACGATTGCCGATCATGAGCAGCTGCGGCTTGCCCTCAATCGACGGCTGGGCCGTGATGCCATGGCCCCTTTGACGCCCCGGGCACCGGATACGGAAAGCGTGGAATGGCTGGGAAGCGATCCACGCTTTGCCGCGGTGCTGGAAGATCGCGATAGCCTGGAGCACTGGCAATCGTTGCTTGTGAGATCGGCGCTGTCGGAATCCCGGGAGTTGCAGGCACTCGCTGAAATGCGCAGTGCCGCAGCCCGGGAGCTGGAATCCCGTCGCCGTGCGTTCTGGGTGCCAGAGGTTGGGCTAGAAGCACGTTATACCACCGAAATCGCACGTGCTGGCGAAGGAGAGCGCGCCCCTTGGGAAGCCGATAGTCCCCTGGTTCGCGGTGGAGTTGATCTGCTGGAGAACCAGGGTGTTCGTTTCCCTGAAACAGGACGTGACGAATGGAGCGTCGGCATCTCGGCGCGCCTCCCTCTCTACGCCGGTGGACGGCGTAGTATCGAACGCGATACCAGCGCCGCCCGTCTTGAACAAGTGGCACTTCAGGATGCCGATGCCCGGCAAGGGTTGGAAACACGATTGCGTGCGGCCAGCGTCGAGCTGTTAGCTGCCTGGCGTCGTATTGCACTGCGCGGGGAGGCGAGTGATCACGCTGAGGAGGCTCTCTCCTTGGCGCAGGTCGCTTGGCGTGAAGGCAGTCTGGAGCAGGTTGCATTGCTGGACGCTCGGACCACGGCCCGTCAAGCCTCCTTGGCCAAGAGTGAAGCGAGGTGGCAGTACCTCAAGGCGCTGGTGCACCTGCAGCGCAGCCTGGGCATGATTCCGGGACCGATGAATGAAGCGGACCGAAATCACCTGTTGAGCCATGGCGATTCGTCTGGATCTTTCCCTGATACGACCAAGGACCTTTCACCATGAGCAGCCGCATGAGCAAAGGATGGTTGACGCTGTGTCAGTGGTGGCAGCGAGCAGGTGCTCGAAGGGAGGGGGTTCGATACTTGCCGCTGGCCATGGTCATGTTCTCACTTGCCGGGTGTGAGGCTGAGCCGGTTGCCGAAGAACCCTTGCGACCTGTTCGTACACTGCTGCTCGAAGAGTCCAGCCGGGAAGCCGAGCGTCGCATACCCGGTCGACTTGAGGCGAGTGCCAATCGGCGCCTGAGCTTTCGCGTAGCGGGACGTCTGGCAGATTTTCATGTCAGCACCGGTGACAGTGTGGCGCCGGGGCAGATTCTGGCGAGCCTCGAAGACACCGACCTGGCTCTGCAGCGAGATCGAGCCAGTGCCGGGTTGGCGAGTGCCAACGCAGCGGCAGTCAATGCGGAAGGGGAGTGGCAGCGTGCCAGGAGGCTGTATGAGGCCGGCAGCATCCCCGCACGGGATCTCGAGGGAGCCCGGGCACAGGTAGAGGGAGCCAGGGCCCAGCGCAACAGTGCCGCCGATGCCCTTGCCTTGGCCGAGCGTCAAGTGGAATTCGCCCATCTCGAGTCGCCAGGTGAGTGTCGGGTTGCCCAACGGTTGGTGGAAAGCGGCGAAAATCTTGCGGCTGGCCAACCGGTTCTTGTACTGGCCTGCGGTGAAGGCATGGAAGTCCGCGCCTCCCTTTCCGAGGACATGTTGGGAGAGCTGGAGCATGGCGACTCCATCATGGTGCATCTTCCGCTTCGCGGCCTGGGGCTTGAAGGCCGTGTACGAGAGATCGGCATGCCAGTGGACGCACGTCAGGCGACCTGGCCCTTGCGAGTAGCGTTGGACTCCCTTGACGACACACAGCAGGCGATGTTGCGGCCAGGCATGGCCGCAGAGCTGGTGCTGCCTCGTTCAGGGCTGATGACAGGGCGATCTGGGTGCCGATGGTGGCGGTTCAGCGCAACAGTGCCAGTACGTTCGTGTATGTCGCCGAGCCCGTGGAGGGCGAGACGGAGCCAAACGGGCGGGAAGCACGAATTCGCCGTATCGATGTCGAGCTGGGAGGTCGGCGCGGGGAGTATCTGGAGGTACGGAGTGGGCTCGTGCAGGGAATGGCCCTGGTGGTTGCCGGCATGAGCCGCCTTCAGGATGGGCAGGCAGTTCGGCTGCTTGAGAGTCACCAGGAGGCTGCGCAGTGACATTGACAGAAGCGGCACTGCGCTATAACCGGGTTACCATCGCCGGCCTGCTGGTTGTGCTGCTGGGCTCTGTCATCAGCTATTTCGGCATTTCTCGTGCCGAGGATCCATCGGTTACGGTACGCGTGGCACAGGTGGTGACCTACTTGCCTGGCGCAACGCCTGAGCGAGTCGAACAACTGGTCACCGATCCGCTGGAAACTGCCATCATGGAAATTCCGGAGCTGGACTACGTAGAGAGCACCTCCCGCTCCGGGGTCTCCATCATCCGTGTCGAGCTGCGCCCAGACGTCACAGACGTGCAGGCCGGCTGGGACAAGCTCAGGCGCAAGATAGACGATAACCGCCAGGCGTTGCCAGACGAGGCCCGCCCTCCGATCATCAACGATGAGTTCGGCGATGTTTTCGGCATCATGTTATCTCTGACCGGTGAAGGCTACGAGCAGGCCGAGCTCAAGGATGTGGCTGATGACGTACGTGACCGCCTGTTGATGATCGATGATGTAGCCAAGGTCAGTATTCATGGCTATGCCGATGAGCAGATCTTCCTCGACTACAATGAAGCGCGGTTGGCCGAGCTGGGTGTCTCACCTCAGGGATTGGCTCAGTTGTTGGCCGCTCGTAACATTATCCTCCCAGGCGGGGCAGTGCGTACCGCAGATGAGCGGCTGGTAGTGCAGCCTACAGGAAACTTCGAGCATATCGATGACATACGCAATGCTCTGGTGCCTCTTCCGGATGGCGCACTGATTCCTCTGGGCTCCCTCCTCGATGTACGCCACGGCTACAGCGATCCGCCGATGACTCGCTATCACGCCAGTGGTAACCAGGGCTTGGCCCTGGGTGTCTCGATGCGGGAGGGGGGGAACATCCTCGACCTGGGCGAGCAGGTCCAGAATACCATTCGTCACCTGGAGCAAAGCCTACCCGTGGGGCTGGAGATCGAGATACTGGCCGATCAGCCTGCACGTGTGGATGAGCGTATCAACGAGTTCCTGGTCAATCTGCTGCAGGCGGTTGCCTTGGTATGCGTGGTCATGTTGCTGTTCCTTGGACTGCGTACCGGCTTGATCGTGGCCAGCTTGGTGCCTGTGTCGATCATGGCGTGTCTCGCCTTCATGGGGCTGTTCGATATAGGTCTTCATCAAGTCTCTCTGGGTGCCTTGATCATTGCACTGGGCATGCTGGTGGATAACGCCATCGTCATGGTGGAGTCCATCCAGGTCTCGGCTCGTGAAGGGAAGACCGTGCGCGAAGCGGCCCTTGATTCGGCGAAACAGCTGCGCTTTCCACTGTTGACTGCATCGCTGACCACGGCGGCGGCGTTTCTGCCTCAGTTTCTGGCAGTATCGGACGTGGGTGAGTACACCCGATCCCTGTTTCAGGTGGTCACCATCACTCTACTGTCCTCCTGGTTCCTGTCTTTGACGATGATTCCGCTGCTCTGCGTAGCCTTCATCAAGATTCGCCGACCGGAGTCCAGCGGTGGCGATGAGCGTGTCACCGACGAGCCTCAGGAGGATGGCACAGCGGAAGGGGCGTCCGGCTCGGCCCGCGGCAATCGCAGCGAACGGCTGGTTGCGGCCATCTATGCCCGCTATCGACGTGCACTGCTTCTCCTTTTGCATAATCGTGCTGTGACGTTGCTGGTGGTAGGGGGGTTCCTTGGCGTGGCTTATATCGCTACGGCCAGTTGCCCAAGATTTTCTTTCCCCAGGCGGAGCGCACCATCGTGACGGTGGAGCTGCGACTGCCCTATTCCGCCCCCATAGAGCGGACTCGTGAGACAGTGGAGGCCATCGAGGTTTTTCTGCGCGAGGAACTGGGGGCTGAGCGTGGAGAAGACGGTGAGTGGGCTGAAGACGGCGTGACTCACTGGGGCAGCTTCATCGGTTTCGGCGGTGAGCGTTATATCATCAACCATGCCCCAGAGCCCCCAAGCCCGGAATATGCCTTTCTGTTGTTGCAGGCCAACCGCTGGCAGGCGGTCAATGGTGTGATAGATCGGCTGGACGAATGGATATCGGCCACTTTCCCCGATCTCAATGCCAGTGTTGAAGCGACCAGCTTCGGCCCGCCGGTAACCGTGCCCTTGTCGGTGCGCATCTCCGGAGATGACGAGGAACAATTGCGTACCATCGCTGGCAATGTACGGGAGCAGGTGGCGGCGCTTAACGGTACCCGCAATGTGCGTGACGACTGGGGTGAGTGGATCAAGAGGCTGCGCATCGACGTGGATCCTGCCCGGGCGTTGCGGGCAGGGGTGACCGAGCGGGACGTGGCGCTGAGCCTGCAGACCGCCCTGTCGGGCTATCCGGTCGGCACCTTCCGCGATGGTGATACGCTGGTCCCCATCCAATTGCGCCAGGAGGGAGGTGAGCAGCGCACGCTGGATGAACTGGAGGGCATCACCATCATGCCAGCCGGAGGCGGCGAGGGCGTTCAGTTAGCCCAGGTCGCCGATGTCGTAATGGAGTGGGGGCCAGCCCGTATACTGCGCCGTGATCGCCACCGGACGATTTCGGTAGAGTCCGAACTCGCCGAAGGCGTTACCGCGGCGGCCATTGCCGGAGAACTGCGTCCCTGGCTGGAAGAGCGACAGCAGGAGTGGCCCGAGGGCTATTTCTTCGAATTCGGCGGTGAGGTGGAGTCTTCGCTAGTCGCGACACGATCGATTGTGGATAACATGCCCATCGGTGGCATGGTGATCCTGTTGCTGCTTGTGGTGCAGTTCAATTCTCTGCGGCGCCCACTGATCATATTGACGACGATTCCATTATCGCTCATCGGTGTGATTTTCGGTTTGACCATCACCGGTTCGCACTTCGGTATCATGACCTTCCTTGGCGTGGTGTCATTGGCCGGGATCGTGATCAATAACGCAATCGTTCTAATCGACCGTATCGATCTCGAGATACAGAGTGGCTTGACGCCTCAGGAGGCGATTCTCGAGGCGGGACAGCGTCGATTGCGCCCTGTCGTGATGTCGACGATCACCACCAGCGGTGGTTTGTTGCCCCTGTGGCTGGGGGGCGGTTTGCTCTGGGCCCCGATGGCAATCGCCATTATTTTCGGCCTGCTGGCGGCGTCGGTCATTACGCTCTGTATCGTTCCGGTCCTCTATTCCCTTCTGATGCGGGTGCCGTTTGCCAAGGAGCGTGGTGACAGGGAGCGGGACAGCGAGGCAGTAACTATGTCACGCTGATCCTTTCGGCAAGCGCCAAGGAGCGTGGTAATGGAACGTGTCGGTATCTTCGTCGATGTGCAGAATGTGTACTACACCACTCGGCAGGCCTTTGGCCGACACTTTGACTATCACGCATTCTGGTCGCGTTTTACTGCCGGTCGTGAAGTGGTCGTGGCCAACGCCTATGCCGTGGAGCGGGGCGATCCCAAGCAGCGTCAGTTCCAGAATATCCTGCGAGGCATTGGTTTCAGCGTGAAGCTGAAACCCTACATCCAGCGTAGCGACGGTTCGGCCAAGGGGGACTGGGACGTTGGCATCGCCTTGGATGCCATGGAGGCCGCCCCCGCGGTGGAACGGCTGGTACTCGTCTCCGGCGACGGCGATTTCGACTTGCTGGTAGAGCGAATCCGTCAGCGCTATGACATTCCCGTGGACGTGGTCGGAGTGGAACGCTTGACCGCCGACTCGCTGATACGCGCGGCCAGCCAGTTTATCGCCATCGACGCCTCTCTTCTCCGCTAGGCTATATCGCATCTCGTTGATATGCATCAACCCTTGCCCGCTATACTTTGACTAGGATGAAGACAGGGCGAGCCAATGTCGGCTGCCAGTGATGCAAACGGGGGATATCGTATGCGCTTTCACCAAGTGAAGGAGCTGGTGCATTGGGCGGCTGACTACCACGCCAGTCTTGCCAATCGGTACACGCAGTTAGCCGCCAGCGACGTGGATGACCGTGTGCGCATGGCGCTTGACTACCTGGCGGAGCGTGAGCGCAAGCAGCAGGCCGATCTCACCGGTTACCTGGATGATGGCAGCGATCACACCGCCGTGCTTGAGGCCTGGTTCGACGAGCCCAACGATTTCCCCCATGCGCCGGTGCTTGAACGTCTGCCCGAAGGGGTCGACAGTGAGAGTGTGCAAAGCGTACTGGCCACGGCGCTGACAGCACACCGAACGCTGCAGGATCTCTATGCACACCGCAGTGAACTGGCCGGGGGCAGCGACGAGAGAGCCTTCTTCGATGCCCTCGCTGCCGGGCATGAAGCGGAAGTACGGCGAATCGTCCGTGACATGCAGCGCCTCGAGGATTACTGAGCAACCAGGAGGAAGACCCCATGTCGGAACAGCTGTTATCTCCCAAGATGCTGGGCTACTGGACTCGAGAGCAACTGCATGATGCCCCGGACGAATCCGGTATCTACTGCGTATTTCGTGCTGCCAGGGATCCCGAGAGCGATGAAATGGACGTGCAGGAACTGCTCTATGTGGGCGAACACCGGAGTGCCCGCTATGGCCTGGAGCATCATGAGGATCACGACAAGTGGGAGGCCTTCCTGCAGCCGGGGGAGGAGATATGGTATGCCGTCGGGTTGGCCGGCCACGCCAATCGCGAGCGGCTGGCGGCGGCAATGATCAACGCCCATAAGCCCCGGTTCAATAACCATAGCGAGTATCGAGACCGCTTCCCCTTCGATGAGACCACCGTCCATATCTACGGCAAGAAACACAAGCTGCAGAGCATCTTTACCGTAGAGCGCCAGGACTGACCCTTCGACAGGCCACGATTCGCCCCGTGTCATCGTCCCGCTGGATTCCGCTCCGGCGGGACGATAGCTTGTAGCGAGCGTTCGCGGTGCCGAAGCGTCGGACCGTCGGATCCTCACATATACCCCGCCATACGCGGTACAATCTCTGCCTTTTGCCCTACGATTGGACCTTCCTAAGTGATCTCCACCGCCAATATCACCATGCAGTTCGGGGCCAAGCCCCTGTTCGAAAACGTTTCCATCAAGTTCGGCAACGGCCATCGCTATGGCTTGATCGGGGCCAACGGCTGCGGCAAGTCCACCTTCATGAAAATCCTGGGGGGCGACCTGGAGCCTCGTCCGGTCAGGTGATGATCGAGTCGGGCATTCGTCTGGGGAAACTGCGCCAGGACCAGTTCGCCTTCGAGGCCGAGCGGGTCATCAATACCGTCATCATGGGCAATCGCGAGCTGTGGCAGGTGGCGGCAGAACGGGAGCGCATCTACTCGTTGCCGGAGATGAGCGAAGCGGATGGCATGGCCGTAGCCGACCTGGAGGTTCGATTTGCCGAACTGGACGGCTATACCGCCGAATCCCGGGCCGGTGAGCTTCTCATGGGCCTCGGGATACCCATCGAGCAGCATGCCGGTCCCATGAGCGAAGTGGCGCCGGGCTGGAAGCTGCGTGTGCTGCTGGCACAGGCGCTCTTCTCCGATCCCGATGTGCTGCTTCTCGATGAGCCCACCAACCACCTTGATATCAATACCATCCGCTGGCTGGAAGGCGTGCTCACTGCCCGCAGCAGCACCATGATCATCATTTCCCATGATCGCCACTTCCTGAACAGCGTCTGCACCCACATGGCGGATCTGGACTATGGCGAGATCAAGCTGTTTCCCGGCAACTACGACGACTACATGACCGTTGCCACGGCGGCCCGCGAGCGCCAGTACGCCGATAACGCCAAGAAGAAGGCGCAGATCGCCGAACTGCAGACCTTCGTGAGCCGCTTCTCGGCCAACGCTTCCAAGGCCAAGCAGGCCACCTCCCGGGCGCGTCAGATCGAGAAGATCAAGCTGGAAGATATCAAGCCCTCCAGTCGTGTCAGCCCCTTCATTCGCTTCGAGCAGAGCAAGAAGATTCATCGCAACGCGGTCAATGTCGAGGCCTTGAGCCAGGGGTACGCCGGTGAGCCGTTGCTGTTCGAAGGGCTCTCCATGACCGTCGAGGCCGGAGAGCGCATCGCCATCATCGGCCCCAACGGCATCGGCAAGACCACACTGCTGCGGACTCTGGCCGGTGAGCTGCACCCGCAGGCCGGCGCAGTGCGCTGGACCGACAGTGCGGAGCTGGGAATCTTCGCCCAGGATCACACCATCGACTTTTCCAACGATGCGACGCTGTTCGAGTGGATGGCCCAGTGGAGCGATGGTGGTGAACAGGTGATTCGTGGTGCCCTGGGGCGCATGCTCTTCTCCAGTGACGACATCGAGAAGTCGGTGAAGGTCATCTCGGGCGGTGAGCAGGGGCGCATGCTGTTCGGCAAGCTAACGCTGACCCGCCCCAACGTGTTGCTGATGGACGAGCCCACCAACCACCTGGACATGGAGTCCATCGAGGCGCTCAACCTGGCACTGGAGCACTACCCCGGCACGCTGATATTCGTCAGCCATGATCGCGAGTTCGTCTCTTCGCTGGCCACCCGCATCCTCGACATGAGCTCCACCGGCATCGTCGATTTCACGGGGAGCTATGACGATTACCTGAGGAGCCAGGGGCTGCCCGGCTGACCAGCAAGGATGGATGGCAAAGCGAGAGAGAGGGGGGGGGCAGGAAAGTCCGAGGGGGGCGTGAGCGGCGGGGGCAAGCAGAAACCGAGACAGTGGCTAGGCTGACAGGGCAGGGCGCCACGGAGGCGTCAATTCCGGCTTCGCGCTTGCATCAGGCCAAGGAGGACCTCATGAGCTCCACTACCGACCGACATCCACGTCTACTGCCGTCCCTGGCTCCTCTGCTGGAAAACCCGCCGGGGCCCGGGGATGAGGCGCTGGAGGCGCATGCGTTGCTTGATGATGCGATTGCCGCCCGAGCGACCGACGTGCATCTTGATCCGGTTCAGGCCGAGTATCGAATCAGGTTGCGGATCGACGGAAGGGTCATTGATGCCATGCGCATGGATGCTGCCGGTGGCCTGCGACTGGCCAATCAGTTCAAGGTGCTCTCGGGGCTCAACCCCGTCCCCTCGAGGGTGAGCGCCGAGGGAGGGTTCAGCTGGCAAGGTGACGTCGACCGGGAGGTGTTTCTCCGTGTCACGGCGGTCAACTGCGTGGCAGGCGAAAAGCTGGCTATTCGCTTCCTGACGTCGCCACACTCCTTCCGCGATACGCTCGACCTGGGCATCGGCGAGCAAGCCGCCCAGGGCATACGTCGCTGGATGGATGCCACGGGAGGCATGCTGCTGGTGGCCGGCCCAACCGGGGCAGGCAAGACGACGACACTCTACACGCTGCTCAACCAGTTGCGCCTTTCCGACAGCCATGTGGTTACCCTGGAGGATCCTGTCGAGTACGAGATACCCGGCATCAACCAGATCCAGGTGGATGGCCACAGTGGCTGGACTTCGACACGGGTACACGCTCAGTACTGCGCCTTGACCCCGACTATGTGCTGATCGGAGAGGTGCGCAGTCCTGCCTCGGCGCAGGCGTGCCTGAATGTCGCCAGCAGTGGCAGGTCGCTCATGGGCACCCTGCACAGTCGAGATGCGGTGGGAGTGGTTTCCTCGTTGCGCCATCTCGAACTTACCGATGCGGAGATCAGTGCGAATCTGGGCATGGTGATAGCACAGAGACTGGTTCGCAGGCTATGTGAGCAGTGTCGCAGCCAAGGGGCGCCGGCATCCGAAGACATCGAGTGGCTTAAGGCTATCGGGTTACCCATACCCGAACGGGTCTGGCTGCCCACGGGCTGTCCGCATTGCAACGACCTTGGCTACCAAGGGCGCATTGGCGTATTCGAAGTGTGGCAATTGACCCCTGATGATCATGCCCGAATTCTGCGTCATGCCGACGAGGCGATACTGCGTCGCGCGCTGCTCGAGCGTGGCGAGGTGTTGATGCTCTCCGACGGCTTGGCCAAGGCGGAAGCCGGTGTCACCACACTGCGTGAGGTGCTGCGCATGGGGGCTATCCTCTCCCACTGACGTTGCTTGAATTCAGGTTGCTAAAGACAATGGCGCACCAGTTAAGTGCGCGCTTTTTTCCCCGGCTGCATCTTGGATAGCAGGACGGTGACACTTTGAGGGGCCAATGAAGCAGCAGAGGCAGCACCGGCTACATTTTTTTGCAGTTCTATTTCGACTGACAGCCGTGCAGCGGATAGGCTATAACAACGCCATAAGGCCTGATTTCCGCTTTCTTCTTCTCCTGTGAGGAGCCGATGACCTCTGTCTCTCGACGCCATTTCGGCCTGCTTGCCCTGTCAGCGCCATTCGTGATGCTGCTACCCAACAGCGCCCGGGCCAATTTGATCGAAACCCTGCTCGTGCGTGCCCAGGTTCCGCGTCATGACGATGAACTCTGGGTACTGGTTGAAGACGAGCGGGCCGTGCTCTCCGTCTTTCGCGGCAATGCACTGGTCGAGCGTTTCGCTCCGATCTCGCTGGGCAGGGCCGGCGCCAAGCCTGAACGGTTACAGGGCGGCAATGTGACGCCAATGGGCGAATTTCGCGTCAATCGCTTCAATAACGAGAGTGATTGGCACATCTTCATCGGCCTTGACTACCCGACGCGTCCCACGCGCGCATGGCCCTTGAATCAGGGCTTTACACCGAACGAGATTACGAAGATTATTTCGCGTACTATCGGCGCCACGGCTATCCACCGCAGCAGACCGTGCTGGGTGGCTTTATCGGTATCCATGGCCTAGGTGGGGCAGACCCTGATGTGCATGCCAGTTACCACTGGACTCAGGGGTGTGTAGCGGTGACGAACGAGCAGATCGAAAGGCTATCCGAGCTAATCGGGATTGGCACTCGCGTCGTGATCCGCTAGGCTCAAGATGCGTAAGGGACGTTTCGAGCTATGGACAAGCGCCGTAAGGTATTATAAAACAGCGTTTGACTCCTGTGCTTGGCAGCAGTCGCTGCAAGAATCCTGCATTTGCAGGATAGCCTGATCTCAGGCTTCATTAACGCCGCTGTACTAACCCGTGCAGTACCAAGGAAGACTCAAGGAGAACACCATGACTCTGAAGACCACCCTGAAGCTCACCGCCGCTGCAGCATCCATGGCTATTCTGGCCGGTTGTGCTACCAACGCTGCTCTGGATGAAGTTCGCCAGACTGCTGAATCTGCCCAGGCTGATGCCGCCGAAGCTCGCAGCATCGCGACCCAGGCTCAGAACACTGCCAACCAGGCACAGCGTGACGCCCAGGCGGCTCTGCAGATGTCCGAGCAGAACCGCGAAGAAATGAACCGCATGTTCCAGCGCTCCATGCAGAAGTAATTCTGCCGGAGTGCCGGTATCACCCGTCTGGGTGATGGCGGTTCTGCAGTATGAGAAAACCCCGCTTCGGCGGGGTTTTCTCGTTACTCTTGTCGTGACTCTTGTGGCAGCGTCGCGTTACCGCTGGCCGATCTCCAGCTCGGAAAAGAGCCCTTCCCGCTGGGTGACCTCCAGCTCTGAGAACAAGCCTTCTTCAATACCATCCAGGCTCGGGGCCGGTGGAGTCGGCTCCTCGTCGGCGACCATCAACAGCGAAACCATCTGGCCGTTCGGGTTCTCGACGACGCGACGAAGCTGAGCATAGTCCACCGGCGGTTTCTCCTCGCCGAAGGTCTTGGCGACCACTTCAATGGCGTTGAGAATCGGCTCGAAGTTTCCCAGGTTTTCTTCGAGCTGTGGGAAGGACTGGGCGTAAAGAATGCCGTCGGCAGACCAGGCCGCCTTGAAGGGCTGGTCGATGATGTTGACCTTCGTGCCGCTGGGCACTCGCTCATACAACGACTCGATATCTTCCGGGAACATCCGGATACAGCCGCGGCTGGCCCGCATGCCGACTCCATCGGGCATGTTGGTCCCATGAATCAGATAGCTCGGCAGCCCCAGCAGGATGGCGTGTCGTCCCAGGGGGTTGTCGGGCCCTGGCGGCACCACTGCCGGCGCTGGCTCACCTCTTGCGGCAGCTTCCTCGCGCATGGAGCGAGGCGGTGACCAGTGCGGGTCCTTGACCTTGACGGTGGTTCTCGTCACGCCGACCGGTGTGGCGAAGCCGTCACGGCCCACGCTGATGGGGTAGGTTTCTACTACCTCGTCGCTGGAGTAGTAGTAGAGACGCAGCTCGGAGAGGTTGATGACGATCCCTTCCCGCGGGGCGTCGGGCAGGATGTGCTTCGCTGGAATGACCACTTCGGTACCGGCAAAGGGCGCCCAGATGCTGACATCCGGATTCGCCATGCGGATCTCGTCATAGCCCACATTGTGTCGGCGTCCAATGTCGATCAGGGTCTCCCCCTCCTCGACGATAACGGTGTAGGCCTTGCCGATCACGTTGCCCTCTTCGGGCAACAGGAAGTGGCCGCGGGGCAGCGTCATTTCCTCATCGGGCTCATCGGCAAACGCCGGAGCCGCGAGCAGGGCAACAAGGCCGAAGAGCGCGGTGGCGCGCAATGTACGTCTGGCCAGTGTCGGGTTTTTCATCAACGTCTTGATCTCGTGGAGAGTCGCCTGCAGTCGGGTGGGAAGCACCCGGCACCCTGCAGGGCGACGGTTCAGGCGTCCTGGCAGACCGCCAGTGATGCCGGTTCGTGTCTTGGGTTGCGAAGTCGAGTACACGTGTCGATAGTATAGCGCCCCGAGGTGTATCGGGGAGTCCCCCGTGGAAAACAAACCTGGACGGGGCGCATCGCCTCAGGCCGCGGCTACCTTGCGGTTGAGCACTTCGAGTAACTGCTCGATGGCGTGGAAGCGGGCCTCCTCCGTTTCCATTTCCAGCGTGAAGCGCAGCGTATCGGCGCCGTCGAGGCGATAGCACTCCGGGGACTTCTGGATCAGCTGTACCAGGGTCAGTGGGTCGACCCGGGTCTGCGCGCCGAAGACCAGGCGGCCCTTGGTGGCACCGGCTTCGAGACGCACGATGCCCAGGCGCTCGGCCCGCTGGCGCAGCTTGGTCTGTCTCAGCAGCGTCTTCACCGGCGCCGGAAGCAGCCCGAAGCGGTCGATCATCTCCACCTGCAGCTCCTTCAGGTCGGCCTCGGTCTCGGCACTGGCGATACGCTTGTACATGACCAGGCGCTGCTGTACATCGGGAAGATAGGCTTCGGGAATCAGCGCCGGAAGGTTGAGGCTCACCTCCACGCCCTGGTCCAGCGGGGCGTCGATGTTCGGCGTCTTGCCGGCACGTATGGCGGCCACGGCGCGGTCCAGCATCTGCATGTAGAGCCCATAGCCGATCGCCTCCATCTGGCCGCTCTGCTCCTCGCCGAGCAGCTCACCGGCGCCCCGGATCTCCATGTCGTGGCTGGCCAGGGTGAAACCGGCTCCGAGGTCCTCGGCCCCGGCAATCGCCTCCAGGCGCTTGGCCGCGTCACGGGTCATGGTGCGCGGGGGTGGGGCGAGCAGGTAGGCATAGGCCTGGTGGTGGCTGCGGCCGACACGGCCGCGCAGCTGGTGGAGCTGTGCCAGGCCGAAGCGGTCGGCGCGCTCGATGACGATGGTATTGGCGCTGGGAACATCGATCCCGGTCTCGATGATGGTGGAGCAGACCAGCACATTGAAGCGCTTGTGGTAGAAATCGGACATGACCCGCTCAAGCGCGCGTTCGGGCAACTGGCCATGGGCCACGGCCACCCGCGCCTCGGGCACCAGCTCGCGCACCTTCTCGGCGGCGATCTCGATGGTCTTGACCTCGTTGTGCAGGAAGTAGACCTGGCCGCCGCGGAGTATCTCGCGCAGGATCGCCTCCTTGATCACCGACTCGTCGCGCTGCTGGACGAAGGTCTTTACCGACAGGCGGCGAGCCGGGGGGGTGGCGATGATCGAGAGGTCGCGGATACCGCTCATGGCCATGTTCAGGGTGCGGGGAATGGGCGTGGCCGTCAGCGTCAGGATGTCCACCTCGGCACGCAAGTTCTTGAGCCGCTCCTTCTGGGTGACCCCGAAGCGGTGCTCCTCGTCGATGATCAGAAGCCCCATGTTGGGCAGCTTCATCGACTTCGACAGCAGCTTGTGGGTGCCGATGACGATATCGGCCTTGCCGGACTCGATGCGCTGGAGTGATTCGGCCTGGCCCTTGCCGGCGGTGAAGCGCGAGATCAACTCGATCTGCACGGCGGTATCGGCGAAGCGATCGCGGAAGTTCTCGTAGTGCTGGCGGGCAAGCAGGGTGGTCGGCACCAGTACCACCACCTGTCGTCCCGACTGTACGGCAAGGAAGGCGGCACGCATGGCGACTTCCGTCTTGCCGAAGCCGACGTCGCCACAGACCACGCGATCCATGGGACGAGGTGCCGTCATGTCGCCGATGACCGCGGCGATGGCGGCGCGCTGGTCCGGGGTCTCCTCGAAGGGGAAGCTGGCGGCGAAGCGGCTGTACTCCTCATCCGGCGGGGCGCAGGCAAAGCCTTCGCGGGCCTCCCGGCGGGCATAGACGTCGAGCAGCTCGGCGGCCGTGTCGCGGATTTTCTCGGCGGCGCGGCGACGTGCCTTGTCCCAGTGGTCGGAGCCGAGCCGGTGCAGGGGGGCCAGCTCATCGTCGGCACCGGCGTATCGCGAGATCAGGTGCAGGCTGTCCACGGGCACATAGAGCTTGGCCCCTTCGGCGTACTCCAGCGAGACGAATTCGGCTGCCTGGCCGCCGGCTTCCAGGGTTTCCAGGCCGCGGTAGCGGCCGACACCGTGGGTCTGGTGGACGACGGGGGCACCGGGACGCAGCTCGGAGAGATGGCGCACCGCCAGTTCGTTGGCATCGGTGGCCTTTTCCCGGCGACGGCTCTGGCGCACCACGTCGCCGAGCAGCTCGGTTTCGCTGATCACGGCGAGGTCGGGGTGCTCGAGCCAAAGGCCGGCGTCGATCTCGCCTTCGGTAATCGCCAGTCGCCTGTCGTCGGCCAGGAAGCTGCTGAAACCGGCCACATGGGGCAGCTCGAGATGCAGCGGGGCCAGGGTCTCCTCCAGCGCTTCTCGACGCCCACGGGATTCGGCGACGAACAGCGTCCGGGTGGCGGGATTTTGGGCCAGGAAGTCTTCGAGTGCAGCCAGTGGCTGCTTCGCCCGTGCATTGATGGGTACCGATGGCGGCGTCCGGGCTGCCGGCTGCAGGGCATGGCGGTGGTCGGGGTCGTCGGTGAGCTCGACGCGTGGATGCCGTTTGAAGGCGGCAAAGGCCTCGGTGACCGGGACGAAGGCGCGATGGGGTGGCAGCAGGGGGCGGGTCGGGTCGACGCCGAGATTCTCATAGCGGCTCTCGATGGCCGCCCAGTGATGCTCTGCCGCATCGAACACGCCGGGCAGCAGTGCCACACGGGTGCCCTCGGCCAAGTGTTCGAACAGGGTCGCGGTTTCCTCGAAGAACAGCGGCAGGTACTGCTCCAGTCCGGGTGAGGGGATGCCCTTGAGCGCATCGACATAGAGCGGGCACTGGCGCGGGTCCACATCGAACAGGGTCTCGAATCCCTCGCGAAAGCAGGCGATGGCCGAGCGTGCCAGCGAATATTCGTGCGCCGGCAGCAGTTCCACGCCATCGACCTTGTCCCGGCTGCGCTGCGTGTCCGGGTCGAAGTGTCTCAGCGTATCGATCTCGTCATCGAACAGGTCGATGCGCAGCGGCGATTCGCTGCCCATGGGAAAGAGGTCGATCAGGGCGCCGCGCAGGGCGTACTCACCGGGCTCGTAGACGGTCTCGACCGCCCGGTAACCCGCCCGGGACAGGCTTTCGCGGAAGCCCTCCCGGTCGAGGCGCATGCCCACTTTCAGCGTCAGCACGCGGCCGGCGATGTACTCGACCGGGGGCAGTCGCTGCATCAGGGTGTTGATGGCTACCAGAACGATGCCGTGCATGCCGTCCTGCAGCCGGCGCAGGGTACGCAGCCGTGCCGAGACGATGTCCTGATGGGGTGAAAAGCTGTCGTAGGGCAGGGTTTCCCAGTCGGGAAAGGGCAGTACCGGGGTGGTGGAGAAGAAGCGCAGGTCGTTCTCGAGGCGCTGGGCGCCGGCGGTATCGGCCGTTACCACCAGCAGGGGAGCGTCCTCGGCGAGATGAGCCAGGGCCAGGGCGGTGCCGCTGCCGGGAGGGGTGTGCCAGAAGAGGGTGTCACGAACCCCCCCGGGGCGTGGTGGATCGAGCAGTGAGAAATGGGACATGGTGTCGTCAGGCACTATCGTTGGGCTCTCTGGTCGGGCCGATGGAACGGGCTGGGTGCGAGTGTCGAGCCCGCGCGCGGCCTCGGGGTCGATATCTGGGAGGAATCATACCAGCCCGAGGATTCCCTTGTAGTCAACCCGCCATTTCTGTAATCCCCCTACAGCGCCTGCGACCATCCTGCGATTGCTCCGCCCGGTGGCTGACGTGATAATGCGTATGAATTCCAGATCATCAGAGAGGCTTCACGTGAGTCAGCAACCCCTCGACACCGTTTTTCAGGCTTGGCACGATAACCAGGCCCTCGCCGAGCAGATGATTCCGCTGATCGGCAGCCTGTATCGTCACAACAATGTGGTCACCACCCTGTATGGTCGGTCGCTGTTCAACCGTTCGGTGATTCGCATCCTGAAGGACCATCGCTTTGTCAGGAAGGTCGAGGGGACGGAGCTCTCCGTTCAGGATACGTTCCCGCTGGTCCAGGCCATGACCGAACTCAACCTGGGCCCCGCCCATGTGGATGTGGGCAAGCTGGGCGTGGCCTTCAAGCAGCGCGGAGGGGGCGATGCCAAGGCCTTCCTGCGTGAAGAGCTCAGCGAGATCGTCGATCGCCGCAATGCCAACGGCAGCAACGGTGAGTCGAAAGATGTCGTGCTCTACGGCTTCGGTCGCATTGGCCGGATCCTGGCGCGTGTATTGGTCGAGAAGGCCGGTGGCGGCAACCTGCTGCGCCTGCGCGCCATCGTCGTGCGAGGTCGTGGCGATATCGCCAAGGACCTCGAGAAACGCGCCAGCCTGCTGCGTCGCGACTCCGTGCACGGGCCCTTCGATGGCACCATCAGCGTGGACGTCGAGGCGCGCACCATCACCGCCAATGGCAACGTCATTCAGGTGATCTACGCCGATTCGCCGGCCGAAGTCGACTACACCGTCTACGGCATCAGCAATGCCGTGGTGGTGGACAACACGGGCATCTGGCGCGACGAGGCGGGCCTGGGCCAGCACCTGCAGTGCAAGGGGGCCGCCAAGGCGCTGTTGACCGCGCCGGGCAAGGGCGACATCAAGAACATCGTCTTCGGCATCAACGATGGCGATATCAGCGCCGAGGATACCATCCTGTCTGCGGCGTCCTGCACCACCAACGCCATCGTGCCGGTGCTCAAGGTGCTCAACGACGAGTATGGCATCGAGCACGGCCACGTCGAGACGGTACATGCCTACACCAACGACCAGAACCTGATCGACAACTACCACAAGGGCGATCGTCGCGGTCGCAGTGCGCCGCTCAACATGGTGCTGACCGAAACCGGCGCCGCCAAGGCCGTGGCCAAGGCGCTGCCCGAACTCGGCGGCAAGCTGACGGGCAACGCCATTCGTGTGCCGACGCCCAACGTCTCCATGGCGATCCTCAACCTGACCCTGGAGAAGGAAACCGACGCCGAGGCCCTCAACGACTACCTGCGCCGCATGTCCATCGACTCTGCCTACCAGAAGCAGATCGACTACGTGGATTCGCCGGAGGTGGTCTCCTCCGACTTCGTCGGCAACCGCCATGCCGGCATCGTCGATGCCAAGGCCACCATCGCCAATGGCCGCCACGCGGTGCTCTACGTCTGGTACGACAATGAGTTCGGCTACAGCTGCCAGGTGGTGCGCATCCTGCAGCACATCTCCAACGTGCACTTCCTCAAGCTGCCCCGCGCCCGGGCCTGAGCCCCGCAGGAGCGAAGTCGACCATTCCCGACCCCTGAGGTCGGGAATGCCATGACGCAGGTCATCTTTGCCTCACCTGCGTCGGCACCCCTCCTGTGCCGACGCACTCTCCGCCAGGCCGCGCGGCGGCTCGGTATGAGCCTCTTTCAAAGCCTTCCGGACCCTTCGCCCGCCGCGCGTTGCGTCCCTTCTTCGGTGGTTTGCGACCATAGGTCGTGTGGCCTTTGAGCACGCTTGTCTTTATAATACCGTGGATTTTTCGGGGTGGTTCGAGCATGTCTCGGGCCTGACTGGTAACGTACTGACGCCAATAAGAATTCGAATCCATTCGAACCCCTTTCCTTCGTATATCCGATCCATCAACTGGGCGAGACTATGATCGAAGTCAAGAAAGGCCTGGATCTCCCCATCATGGGGGCGCCCGAGCCGCGTATCGACGATGCGCGGCCGGTGAGCCACGTGGCAATCCTGGGTACCGACTACGTTGGCATGAAGCCGACCATGGAGGTCCGGGAAGGGGACAAGGTGAAACTGGGTCAACTGCTCTTCACCGACAAGAAAATCGAGGGCGTGCGCTTCACGGCACCGGCTGCCGGCGAAGTCGTCGCCATCAATCGCGGAGAGAAGCGCAAGCTGCTCTCGGTGGTCATCAAGGTCGACGAGACCGAGGAGGCGGTGTCGTTCACCGCTCATGGTCGCGACAAGCTCGAGAGCCTGGAGCGCCAGGCCGTGGTCGACCAGCTGGTCGAGTCGGGGATGTGGACCGCGTTGCGGACTCGCCCCTATTCGCGTAGCCCGGCCCTCGACAGCGTGCCGACCGATATCTTCGTGACCGCCATCGACACCCATCCACTCTGTCCGGATCCTGCCGGAATCATCAACGAGCAGCCGGAAGCCTTCGAGGACGGCCTCAAGGTGCTGGCGCGCCTGACCGAGGGAAAGGTCTACCTCTGCACCGCCCCGGAAGCAAAGATCCCCGGTGGCAACGTTGACGGCGTGCAGGTAGAGACCTTCTCCGGCCCCCATCCTGCCGGCCTCGTCGGGACCCATATTCACTTCCTGTCGCCGGTCGCCCTGCACAAGCGGGTGTGGCACATCGGCTATCAGGATGTGATCGCCTTCGGCAAGCTGTTCGTCGAGGGCAAGCTCGACATGAGCCGCATCGTCGCAGTGGGTGGCCCCCGTGCCGAGAGTCCTCGCTTGCTGCGGACCCGCATCGGGGCCAGCACCGAAGAACTGCTGGCCGGTGAAGTCATCGAGCCCGATGAGACGCGTGTGATCTCCGGCTCGGTGTTTTCCGGCTTCGCCTGTGAAGGATCGCTGCGCTACCTGGGTCGCTTCCACAACCAGTTCACCATGCTGGAAGAGGGCAACAAGCGCCAGTTCATGGGCTGGTTGTCCCCAGGTGCCAACCGGCATTCGGTCATGGGTATCTATGTGTCGAAGTTAACGGGGCTGCGCAACTACGCTCCCACGACGTCGACCAACGGCTCCGAGCGTGCCATGGTGCCCGTCGGGGTCTACGAAGAGCTGATGCCCCTGGATATCCTGCCGACCCAGCTGCTGCGATCCCTGATCGTCGGCGACATCGAGGTGGCCATGCAGCTCGGATGCCTGGAGCTGGATGAAGAGGACCTGGCCCTGTGCACCTACGCGTGCCCCGGCAAGTATGAATACGGTCCCATCCTGCGTGACAACCTCACCATGATCGAGAAAGAGGCCTGATGATGGGTATCCGACAGACACTCGACAATCTCGAGCCGCATTTCCACAAGGGTGGCAAGTACGAGAAGATGTATCCGCTGTTTGAAGCGGTGGACACCATCTTCTATGCGCCGCCCAGCGTGGCCAAGACCACCGCACACGTGCGTGACGGGATCGACCTCAAGCGCATCATGATCACGGTCTGGGCCTGCACCTTCCCGGCCATGTTCTTCGGTATGTGGAACGCAGGCTGGCAGTCCAACATGGCGATTGCCGAAGGCTACGCCTCCATGGCGGGCTGGCGCGAGGCGATCATGATGACGCTGACCGCGGGCCATGATCCGGGCAGCTTCTGGTCGAACATCGTGCTGGGTGCCACCTACTTCCTGCCGATCTATCTGGTGACCTTCGTGGTCGGCGGGTTCTGGGAAGTGCTCTTCGCCGTCAAGCGTGGCCACGAGGTCAACGAAGGTTTCTTCGTCTCCTCGGTGCTCTACGCACTGATCCTGCCGGTGGATATCCCGCTGTGGCAGGTCGCACTCGGTATCACCTTCGGTATCGTCATCGGCAAGGAGATCTTTGGCGGCACCGGCAAGAACTTCCTCAACCCGGCACTGACGGGCCGTGCTTTCCTCTACTTCGCCTACCCGGCGCAGATCTCGGGTGATGCGGTGTGGGTGGCGGCCGATGGCTACACGGGCGCCACGGCCCTCTCCCTGGCCTTCCAGGAGGGCATGGCCGCACTGACCGCCGAGTTCAGCTGGTGGGACGCCTTCCTCGGCTTCATGCCGGGCTCGATCGGTGAGACGTCCACGCTGGCCATCTTCCTCGGTGCGGCGGTGCTGCTGTGGACCAAGATCGCCTCGTGGCGAATCATGCTCGGGGTATTCCTCGGCATGGTGGCGACCAGCGCGCTGTTCAACCTGATCGGCTCCGATACCAACCCCATGTTCGCCATGCCCTGGTACTGGCACCTGGTGATCGGCGGCTTCGCCTTCGGTATGGTCTTCATGGCCACCGACCCGGTGTCCGCCTCCATGACCAACCAGGGAAGGCTGATCTTTGGCGCCCTGATCGGTGTCATGACCGTACTGATCCGTGTGGTCAACCCGGCCTTCCCCGAGGGCATCATGTTGGCGATCCTGTTTGCCAACCTGTTCGCGCCGTTGATCGATCACTTCTTTGTTCAGGCCAACATCAAGCGCCGCTTGCAGCGCACCGGTGTGCCGGCCGAGGAGACTGCCTGATGGCAAAGAGCAATAACTCCATCAAGAAGATCCTGACGGTGGCGTTCGCACTCTGCATCGTGTGTTCGGTCATCGTCTCGACCGCCGCGGTGGCACTGCGTCCCATG
>NZ_AZQX01000372.1:0-7966 GCF_000568385.1 Halomonas sp. BC04 | reverse complement strand
AAGCGCAACATAGCGATTTCGCTTGCGCAGGCATTCGTGCAGTGTTTCCTTCATCCATTGCTACGGACAAGACATATAGCCTATGAGCGAGTCGGAACAGACCACAGCACCGGCCGAGAACCGCAAGCCCAAACGTCGTCGTCGCAAGCCGCGCCGCCGCCAATCGAACTGGGATCTTCGCCAGTTCCAGGTGCCTGTCGAGGCGGGCAAGTGGCGCTTTCACGACTTCGATTTGCCGCTGCCGCTGATGCGAGCCATTCATGCCCTGGGGTTCGAATACTGCACCCCGATCCAGGCGGAGGCCCTGAGCCAGACCCTGTTGGGTGGCGACATCGTCGGCAAGGCTCAGACGGGCACCGGCAAGACCGCGGCCTTCCTGATCTCGATCCTGGCCTACTTCCTCGAGGAGGAAGAGCCGAACGCCCAGAAGGTCGGTGCGCCTCGTGCCCTGATTGTGGCGCCGACCCGCGAGCTGGCACTGCAGATCGAGAAAGACGCCAAGGCCCTGGCACGCTTCACGTCGCTCAACGTGGCCAGCGTGGTCGGCGGCATGGATTACCAGAAGCAGCGCGACGCCCTGGGGCGCAAGGTGGATATCCTGGTGGCAACGCCTGGCCGGCTGCTGGACTTCCACGAGAAGCGCGACGTCGACCTGACCCAGGTCGAAGTGTTGGTGCTCGACGAGGCGGACCGCATGTTGTCGATGGGCTTCATTCCCGACGTCAAGCGGATCATCCGGCATACGCCGAAGAAGGAGGAGCGCCAGACCTTCCTGTTCTCGGCCACCTTCTCCCAGGACATCCTCAATCTGGCCAGCCAGTGGACCCATGAGCCGGCGCACGTCGAGATCGAGGTAACGGTGGAGAACGCCGCCAACATCGATCAGCGGGTCTATATGGTCAGCGACGATGACAAGCAGCGTCTGCTGGTCAACCTGCTGCGTCAGGAGAGCTTCGACCGGGTGATGGTATTCGGCAACCGCCGCGACCTGGTGCGCAAGCTCGACGAGCTGCTCAGGAAGGCAGGCATCAATGCGGCGATGCTCTCCGGTGACGTGCCCCAGAATCAGCGCATCAAGACGCTGGAGTCCTTCCGGGAAGGCGAGATCCAGGTGTTGGTAGCCACCGACGTGGCCGGCCGCGGCATCCATATCGAGGATGTCAGCCATGTGATCAACTACACCCTGCCGGAAGACCCGGAAGACTATGTGCACCGTATCGGCCGTACCGGCCGTGCCGGCGCGAACGGGGTGTCGATCAGTTTCGTCGGCGAAGAGGATGCCTTCTCGTTGCCGGAGATCGAGCGCTATATCAACGGCAAGCTGCCCTGCGAGCATCCGCCCGAGGGGCTGCTGTAAGTGAATGGCCGCTGTAAGTGATAAGAGCGGCGATCTGCCGCTTGCAGAAGAAACCGCTCGGGCTACGCCTGAGAAGTCGCCCCACTGTGCGGCGCCGGGGATAGGTCGGAGTGGAGGTCATTCTTCAGGGATGAAGAATGTAGCGCCCAGGGAAGGGTTCACAGCGCCTCCGCGAAGGCCTGTCGCCGGGAAAGCCGCGTTTCTCTCGTGGTCCCCTTGATGATACAGGCGGCAGCATGCTTGATGAGGCCCTGAAGGGCGAGATACAGACTGCCTACCGTCGCGTGCTCGAGGCTCAGGGGCTGACACCGCGCTACGGCCAGCGGCTGATGATCGCCGAGATCGCTCGAACCCTGAGCGGCATCGAGGCCGACGACGCGGGCAAGCGTACCTCCGATGAGCATGTCTGCGTGCTCGAGGCCGGCACCGGTACCGGCAAGACCCTGGCCTACCTGCTGGCAGCGTTGCCGGTGGCCAAGGCCCGCGGCAAGCGTCTGGTCATCGCCACCGCCACCGTGGCACTGCAGGAGCAGGTGCTGCATCAGGATCTTCCCGCCCTCAAGGCCCACAGTGGCCTGGATTTCCACTACGCCCTGGCCAAGGGGCGTGGTCGATACCTGTGCGTGGCGCGCCTCGAGCAGGAGCTGGACGGAGTGACCGGCAACCCGACCCTGTCGATGTTCGAGCAGAGCCTGGTTCAGGAGTCCGGCGACAATTTCCAGGCCCTGGTTCGCGACATGGCTGATGCCTACGGTAGTGGCAGTTGGGAAGGCGACCGTGAGAGCTGGTCCGAATCGATCGATGACGCCGACTGGCGTCGCCTGACCATCGATCACCGGCAGTGCACCAACCGGCGCTGCGGCCACTTCGCCGCCTGCGCCTTCTTCCGTGCGCGACGGGATCTGGAGACGGCCGATGTCGTCGTAGCCAACCACGACCTGGTGCTGGCCGACCTGTCCCTGGGCGGCGGTGTCGTGCTGCCGCCACCCGGCGACTGCATCTATGTCTTCGACGAGGGGCATCATCTGCCGGACAAGGCGCTCAACCACTTCGCCCATCGTGTCGGTGTGGGTGGTTCGCTACGCTGGCTCGGCAGCTTGAAAAAGTCTCTCACTGAACTCAACCAGGCCTTGGCCATTCAGCCCACCGTGGCCAGGCTGCTGGGCACGCTCCCGGAAGCCATTGCCGCACTGGAGCCTCGCCTGGGAGAGGCTTTCTCCCTGGGGCACCAGCTTGCCGGCCGCCCCCATGGGTTGGCTGATGGCGAGGAGGCTCTTCAGCACCGCTTCGAAATGGGGCGGGTGCCCGATGGATTGCGGGAACATGCCGGCACCTTGTTGACCGCCTTCGCCGAGCTGGCACGGACCCTGGAGACCCTGAGCGACATCCTGCGGGAGAGCCTCGACCCGGACAAGCACACGGGCCTTGCCCGCGAACAGGCCGAGGCTTGGCTGCCGCTGATGGCACTGCTGCACGGCCGCGCACTGGAGGCCCATGGGCTGTGGCAGGCCTATTCCGTAGCCGATACCGGAGGCGAGGCCCCGCAAGCCCGCTGGATGACCCTGGAGCGCTTCGGTGGCGATCCTGAACTCATCTTCTCGGCCAGCCCCGTCTCGGCCGCGCCCACCCTGGCCAGGACGCTATGGGGGAGCTGCTACGGCGCCGTGGTGACCTCGGCGACCCTTACCGCGCTGGGGCGTTTCGAACGGCTGCAGGAGCGTGCCGGGCTGGCCAACCGCTATCGCTACCAGCGATTGCCCAGCCCGTTCGATTATTCGCGGGCAGTGCTCAGCGTTCCTCTCGAGGCGGTGGATCCGGCGGACCGCGAAGGGCACGAGCGGGCCATCATCGATTTTGTCGGCCACCTTGGTGCCGATGAGGCGGTGTTGATGCTGTTCTCCTCGCGGGCGCAACTGCGTGCCGTCGAGAAGGCCTTGCCTCCGGCACAGCGAGAGCGGGTGCTGGCCCAGGATCGGCTGCCCAAGCGTGAATTGATCGAGCGGCACCGGGCCCGGGTGGACGCCGGCAAGGGCAGTATCATCTTCGGTCTGGCGAGCTTTGCCGAAGGCATCGATCTGCCCGGTGACTACCTGACACACGTGGTGATCACCCGGCTGCCATTTGCCGTGCCCGACGACCCGGTCGGCGCGACCCTGGCGGAGTGGATCGAGAGCCAGGGCGGCAACCCCTTCATGCGCATCAGCGTCCCCGATGCCTCGATCAAGCTGGTACAGGCCTGCGGGCGTTTGATTCGCAAGGAGGCCGATCAGGGGCGCATTACCTTGCTGGACCGCCGGGTGCTGACGCGCCGCTACGGAAGAGCATTGCTCGATGCGCTACCGCCTTTCGTGCGCGAGATCGACGGCGTGACAGAAGGCGTGTGACAGGGCGGGAATGACAGGGCATGTACGACACAAGACAAGTGAGGCCCTCATGCAGCAGGCCCGCCGTGAAAGGCGGGCCTGCTGGCATTGGCGAGTCACGACTGGAGTCAGGTCTCGCCACGGGAGCCGAGGACCGGCTTGAGTTTCGTGGCCATCCGGTTCATGGCCTCCTCGGTGGTGTCCCAGTCGATACAGGCGTCGGTTACCGAAACGCCATATTGCATCTGGCTGTGATCGTCGAGAATCTTCTGGCTGCCCCAGCCGATGTGGGACTCTACCATCAGGCCCATGATCGAACGATTGCCTTCCAGAATCTGGTTGGTGACGTTCTCCATGACCAATGGCTGCAGCGCCGGGTCCTTGTTGGAGTTGGCGTGGGAGCAGTCGATCATGATGTTGGGCTTGATGTCGGCCTTGCGCAGCTCCTGCTCTGCCAGCGCGACGCTGACGCTGTCGTAGTTGGGCTTGCCGTTGCCGCCGCGCAGCACCACGTGGGCATAGGCGTTGCCGCGGGTGCGGATGATCGCCACCTGACCGCTCTGGTTGATGCCCAGGAAATTGTGGGGATGCGCCACCGACTGCAGGGCATTGACGGCAACGTCAAGGCTGCCGTCGGTGCCGTTCTTGAACCCGACCGGGCTTGACAGGCCGGAGGACATCTCCCGGTGGGTCTGGGATTCGGTGGTGCGTGCGCCGATCGCCGACCAGCTGATGCAGTCCTGCAGGTACTGGGGGGAAATGGGATCGAGTGCCTCGGTGGCCAGTGGCAGGCCTATCTCGGAGAGCTCGACCAGCAACCGGCGAGCGATGTGCAGCCCTTCCTCGATCTCGAACGAGCCATTGAGGTGTGGGTCGTTGATCAAGCCCTTCCAGCCGACGGTGGTGCGGGGCTTCTCGAAGTAGACTCGCATCACAACGTAGAGGCTGTCCTTCACCTCATCGGCCAGGCGGCGCAGGCGACGTGCATAATCGAGGGCGGCGTCGATGTCGTGGATGGAGCAGGGCCCGATCACCACCAGCAGCCTGGGATCGGTGCCATCGAGAATGTTCTGGATGGTCCGGCGCCCCTCGATGACCGTCTTTTCGGCAATTTCGCCGAGCGGTATTTCATTCTTGAGGGCTTCGGGGGTGATCAGAACGTCCTGGGAAAGAACGTTGAGGTTGCTGACCTGCTGATCTGACATTTCGCTACCTGTATCGTGATGCGTTGAAGGCTCGGAGGATGATCTACTATACACCGCGGAGAGGGAAAATAGCAATTGTGGCAGGAACCTGGGCCACGGGGACTGTCTGAAAGCCGGCGCATGGCAGCCGGCTTGATGCGCGGCCAATAAACAGGAACACTTGCCGTTTGGATGGGGCAACATTCCAGGGACACTCAGCTGCCAACAGGCACCAGGTTTACACCATGCATGCAGAATCCATCACGATATTACGTTTTTCCGTCAGTCAGCAGGCTCTCTCCCGGTCGGGGGGGGCGTGAATGGGCAGCCGAGAGACCGACCAACAACTCGTGGAACGCGCCCAGCAGGGCGATACGCGTGCGTTCGACCTGCTGGTAAGGAAGTATCAGCACAAGATCATCGGGCTGATCGGACGCTACGTCCAGGATCACAGTGAAGTGCAGGATGTGGCTCAGGAGGCCTTCATCAAGGCGTACCGGCACTTGGCAAGTTTCGTGCCGAGAGCGCCTTCTATACCTGGATGTATCGGATTGCCATCAATACTGCCAAGAATCATCTGGTTTCGAAGGGGCGGCGCCCGCCGGGCAGCGACCTCGATATCGTCGATGCCGAGATTCTCGATCATAGTGGCCGCCTTGCCGATATTGAGACGCCGGAGGCCTCCCTGGCGCGGGACCAGCTCGAGTCCGCGGTCTTCGAAGCCATCGAGAACCTTCCCGATGACCTGCGTACGGCGATTACCCTGCGGGAGCTGGACGGGCTCTCCTATGAGGACATTGCCCATATCATGCAGTGCCCGGTCGGTACGGTGCGCTCGCGTATCTTTCGTGCCCGCGAGGCGGTGGATCAGCATATCCAGCCCTTCGTGACCACTGCGCGGACCCGGGAATCGATGACCGAGTGAAAGCGCCGAGTGAGAAAATTCGAAGGATTTTGCGCTGCCGCTGAACTGTCTGGCGTCGGCGGCGTCAGATGCAGTGATTGTTACGTTACAACGCTTTTATCGGTACGTGGGCCAGTCGGTTTTTCCGGTACGGTGTGACGGAAAATGGCGAATATCATTGAACGCAAGGCAGGGTGCCTTGACAGTGTGGGGGTGTGAGAATGAGTCAGAACGCACGGGAATCGCTTTCTGCCCTGATGGACAACGAAGGTGATGATCTCGAGCTACGTCGGGCGCTGAAGTCCCTGGAGGACGACCCCGATGCGGCTGATGCCTGGCGACGCTATCACCTGATGCGTAGCCTGATGCGTCGGGATCATGACATCGATGTCAGCAAGGATCTTTCGGCTGGTATCATGGCCCGCATTGAAGCCGAGCCGGTGCCGGCCCTGGAATCCACGCCCTCGGTGACACGACGCTCTCCCTCCCTGGCTCGCGGTGCCGGAATTGCCGCTGCCGTTTCGCTGATGGTAATTACCGGGGTGCAGTTCTATAACGGCAGCGACTTTGCCAGCACCGGTGATGCGCCGGTCGCCGGGACCGAAACCCGTACCAACTCGGAGCAACCGCAGCGAAGCCTGGCCAGTCAGGCAGGGGGCCAGGGCGCGCCCCTGTTCTCGCCGGCGGCCTCGGGTGGCCAGGCGGGGGTGATGCCCGTTGGAGCCAGTTTCGACAATCCCCTTTTCCTGTCTCCGCAATCCCGGCAGCCCGCGAGTTCCGACCAAGAGCAGGCAAGACTGTTGCAGTCCTACCTCGATCGACACTCAGAAGGTGCTGCCTACCGCAGCGGTGATGTCTGGATGCCGCTACTGCGCGCTTCCGGTAGCGAGACGCTGGGGCAGCGCTGATGAGGGCCGGGCGTACCCTGTTTCGCCTGGCGGTACTCTGCGGCATCGGTGGCCTGCTCGTTTCGCTGCCGCTGGCCGCCGACACGCCGGCAGGTGGCGAGACAGCAAACGAGCAGTTCGATTGTCGTCAGCTATCCGACTGGGATGCGCCGGAGTCGGCCATCGACTGGTATGAACGTAGCCTTTGGGCCAATCACTGCTATATCTTCCAGGCACGGGCGGTGCGTATCGGTATCGATGGTGTCAGGACCCTGGCACTCTCCCACGATATTCAGGATGGCGTGGAACGTGAAGTGGCGCGCTTCCTCGACGGTCCGCAGGTCTTCTTCGAGCGCCGTGGACGCATCGGACGGCTGGGCTGGGCCGATGGCGAGGAAGAGGCCCTTGCCTCGCCGGCCGGGGTGGCCAGGCATCTGGACCAGTACTATCGGCTTGGCCTGGGGAGCGGCGAGCGGATCGCCAATCGTCCTGCCGTTCGCCTGGACATCGAGCCTCTCGACGGCCTGCGTTTCGGTCAGCGAGTCTGGCTCGATTCCACCACAGCACTCCCCTTGAAGCGCGAACTCCTCGACGACCGCGGTCGAGTGGTCGAAACCTTCCAGATTACCGAACTCCAGGCGCCGCAGCTCCATGACGGCAGCGTCTTTCTCGATGAGCTTCGCTCACCTCCCCAGCAGCCCTGGCGTCCTGAATGGCTGCCGGAAGGGTTCGTTGGCCAGCCGGTGGATACGCGTAGTGAACGTCATGGCGAGGAAGTGGGCCACCGCATCTATAGCGACGGCCTCTCTACCCTGAGCCTGTTCGTCGAAGCGATCGAGGAGGGGCGGGAGCGGCTTATCCCCGGCCTTCATCGATTGGGTATCTCGCTTGCCGTGGTGCGCCATTTGACAGTGGGTGAGCAGCCCATGCAGGTGGTGGTGATGGGGGAGTTGCCTCCCCGTGTGCTGGCCCAGGTGGCTGATAGCCTGGTCTGGGAGGATGCCACCAGTGATGATTGACTGGGGAACAGCGGATAACAATGTAACAGCCGACATGTGAAACGTACGCAATGACGCAGGAGTTTTTCATGAGACCAATGACCCGATCTTTTCCGCTGTGGGCGCTTCTGTTGGCCCTGCTGCTCCCCTGGCAGGCGGCCCATGCCCGCGACCTTCCCGACTTTGCCAGCCTGGTCGAACAGGCCGCACCGGGGGTGGTCAATATTTCCACCACGCGAACGGTGGAGCGTGCTCCAGCATTCGAGGGCTTCG
>NZ_AZQX01000371.1:0-6229 GCF_000568385.1 Halomonas sp. BC04 | reverse complement strand
ATCAGGCCATCGAGGTGTGCGGGGAGCGGGCGCGAGGGGGAGAGCCGCAGCGGGTGGCCACCATGGCGCCAAACGGCGAACCAGTCGAACCACCAGGCGATACGGCTCTTGTAGTCAGAGGTCGTGATGCCGATGAGGGGGCGGGTCATGAGGGGTGCGGGCCTCCCGGATCCAGTCGCGCAGCTTTCCGATCCAGCGAGTCAGACGCGGCTGAGTGTGATAGGTGACGTAGGCGCCCGCCCGCTTGGTGAGCGCCGCATTGTCGGCTGCGAGGCGCTCTACCTCCACCCAGCGGTTCCACTCCACCACGGCACCCCAGCCGAGCTGTGACAGCTGGGCATTGGGCAGGCGGTAGTGGAAGGTGGGGCGTGCCTTGACCAGCTTGTCCTGGAACAGTTCGTGGGGGTAATCCGGGCGGAGAAAGGCAAACAGCGGGTAGAGGTCCAGCTCCCGGTTGCGGGTCGGGTTGAAGGCGATGTAGTCGGCAATCAGTCCGTCGAGATCGGGTGCATAGGCGGGATCCAGTACCTTGAGCGCGTAAGGCCTGGGAAAGGGGTTGGCATGGGGCAGCACCTCGCGGGTGATGTCGATATCGATCTCCTGGCGCAGCCACTCGGCCAGGAGCAGATAGGCTCTTAGTTGCCTGAGAATATATGAGACGTCCAGGCTGGCCACCTCGGGGTTGAGGTGGAGGCCGAAGCCGTAGAGCAGGCTGGCATCGGTCCCCTTGGCTCCATGGCTGTGGAGCGCCTTGAAGAGGGCGTCCAGCTCGCCGAGTTCGTCCCAGGGCACCGGCGGGCAGACGACTTCGGTCGGCACCAGCCCGGTAACCACATCGCCGATCAGTTGACGCGTCCGGTTATGGAAGTCCACGCGCATCTGATGGCGCTGCCGTTCCCACTCGCTCTCCTTGCGTGGCACCTCCTCGAGCAGCTTCGCATCGGGGTGTGCATACTGAGTATCCAGCTCGATGACGAAGCTGCCCCAGAGTGTCCCCTCCACCTTCAGTCGATGAGGGCTGACCACGCTGATATCACCACCGAAGAGCGTGTGCACCAGCTTCGTGGTCTCCGAGGGAGGTAGGCCGGCAAATTCGATTTCGACACCCACTCGCCGAGTCTTACCTTCGTAACTCAATGGCATGGGTGGTGATTGAGGCAGCATGGAGGCATCCTGTGCGAGTCGTGCGGTCTTGGCCGCCAGCCTAGCATAGTGCTGAGCTGGCTCGGAGGAATCGATGATGACTGGCTGCTGTCACAGGGCGAGGCCGCGAACATGGACAAGGAGTAGTGACGTAATGCCAGGTGGTTTGTTTCAGGTGTTGATGAGTCGCAGGCAAGGTATCAGGGGCTGGGCCTTTATACTCACCCTGCTTGCTGGGCTGTTGCTCGTCCTCAGCGGTCCACTGAGCGCTCAGTCCCTGCCGCTTGGCGGATTGGGAGCAGGCGAGGAGGGTACGGCCCACGATCCGAGGCGTTCCAGCAGTCGCTGGACGAGGTGATCGGCACCCTCGAGGATACCCAGCAGCGTGAGGCACTGCTCGAGAACCTGCGCGAGCTGCAGCGGGTGCACGCCGAACGGGCAGAAGAGGGAATTGGGCAGCGGCAGGGATTGCTCGGCGCCCTGGCGGAGATGTTCAGCGAACTGGGTGAGCAGGCCGAGGCCGGCGAGTCGCCGATCGATGACTGGCAGCGGCAACTGGAGCAGGGCTGGGAGGACCTCGGCGGTTTGATGGTCGACACCGGCTCCGCCGAGATCGCACGATTCACCATCGAGAGTACCGTGCTGCTGGCGATCTGGGCGGGGCTGCTGGTGATCCTGATCGCCCTGGGCAGGCAGTTGTTCATGAGACGAGGCTTGCCCCTGGATCTGCCGCGGGAGCCGCGCGGCTGGCTGCTGGCGCTGCACTTCCTTCGTCGCATGTTGCCCTGGGCGCTCGCCTTCTTTCTGGTCATGGGGCTGGCCCAGGTGCTGCCTGCCAGCCCTGGGCGCACCCTGGCGCTGATCATTGCCTACCTGGCGCTATGTGGCCGTACCCTGTCGGTGATCGTGGAGTGCGTGGTATCGGTCTTCACCCGAGGCCACCGCTTCATTGCGGTGTTGATTCTGCAGCAGCGCGCCCTGCGCATGCTGTTCGTGATCGGTGCACTGATCGCCCTTGGCGATGCACTCAATTCGGCACGGTTGTCACTGATGGTCGGGGATGAACTGGCGGCGCTGGGCTCGGTGCTGGCCAATATGCTCGCAGCCATTCTCAGCATTCGCTTCATCATCAAGTTCAAGCGCCCGATCAAGCACCTGATCCGCAACCGCGGCTGGCGTGTACGCCGTGAGGGCGGCACCACCATCGAGCTGGCGCGTATCATTGGTGGGCTGTGGCATGTGCCGGCACTGCTGATCGTTGTGGGCTCGCTGCTGGCGATCTTCATCACCGTGGGTGATGTCGGTGCGGCCTTGGCCCGCTCGATCGTCTCTGCCGCCTTGCTGGTGCTGACCCTGGTGGTCACCGGCCTGATCCAGCGTCACACCGAACGGAGCTCCAAGCGGCGCCGCATCAGCGATTACCGGCGTCGCCTCGAACGCTTCGGCTATGCGCTCTCGCATGTGGTTGCCTGGATCGTCTTCGCCGAACTGTCGTTGCAGGTGTGGGGCGCCTCGCTGTTCGGCCTTGGCCAGGAGGGAGTGGCCGGCATGCGCATCGGCCAGGCGCTGCTGGCGCTGGGCTTCACCGTGTTGCTGGCGTGGCTGGTCTGGATATTTGCCGATACGGCGATCCAGCGGGCGCTGATCTCCTCGGGACGCTCCCGGGGTCGCCGAGTCAATCAGGCGCGAGCCCAGACCATCACGCCGATGATTCGCAACGTGATCTTTGCCACCATTGTGGTGATCACCAGCATCGTCGGCCTGGCCAACCTGGGGGTCAACGTCACGCCGCTGCTGGCCGGTGCCGGCGTCATCGGCCTGGCGCTGGGCTTCGGCGCCCAGACCCTGGTGCAGGACCTGATCACCGGCATCTTCATCATCATCGAGGATTCCCTGGCGGTGGATGACTTCGTCCAGATCAACGGCCACATCGGGACCGTCGAGGGACTGACTCTGCGCACCGTGCGACTGCGCGACCTGGACGCGGTGGTGCACATCATCACCTTCAGCCGTATCGAATCCATCCACAACATGTCGCGGCAGTTCGGTATTGCCTGATGCGGCTGCGCATTCCCCACACCATGAAGATCGATGACGCCATCACCCTGATGCAGGAGACGGCGCTGGAGCTGCGCCAGGACCCGATGATGCGCCACCACATCTGGTCGCCGCTGGAGATGCAAGGCATTCAGGCGTTCGAGGATGGCTGCCCGATCCTGCGCATGCGTTTTCGCACCGCCCCGGAGATGCAGTGGGACGTGGCGCGCGCCTTCAACCTGCTGCTCAAGCAGCGCATGGAAGCCCAGGAGATCGATCTGGGGATGCCGAGGCTCAGCATCAGCATGGAAGGCCGGCCTGGCGATGACATGTCCGCCAGCACAGAGCTGGGCGGCGACGGTGAGCAGGGGCGTTTTCGTGATGCCAAGGGGCGCGAACCGGGAGAGGCCGGCATTGCCGATCCCCACGGGGACACCAATTCGCAGAAGGCATCGCCCGAATGAGGCCGTCCCTGCGTTGACTGGCAGGTGCATCCTCGGTGCAGGGCGTTGGGTGGGGGCATGGCAAGCTGGCCGCGTTCCGCCGTACCATGAGGCTGGATACTACCGGCCATCGGCCCTGGACCAGGAGCAGTGGCGACGTGATCACCGTCGAGCGCAAGGATAGCTTTCATCTCAAGATTTCCCGCGTCCTGCAGGAGGAGACTTCGCACCGGTTGGATGTCTTCCTGTTTGTTCCCGGTGAGCTGGGATTGAACGATCACGTCATCTCGGAGGACGCCTTCTACCACAGTGCCATTCACAGCAAGCGCACCTACTACAGCGACAAGCACCATCTGCCTCTGGTGCTCAGTCGATTGGCCAGCCGCGGCAAGCTGACCAGCGAGCAGTATCGCTTGAGCCTCAGCCTCTACGCTTACCAGTACGTCGTTGCACTGGAGCGCTCGACCCAGACTCTGCTGGATACTGCCCGGAAGGTGAAGGAGGAGGAGCGGCGGCAGGATAGCCGGGATGAGTCGAATGCAGAAGGCGATTCACCGGCCGCGGAGTCGGAGCGCGTCGATGACACGGCGGCCCCGGCGGCGCGCCTGAGCGAGCAGCTCGAGGAGTTGTGCGAGCTTGCGCAGGGTATCCTGCGTCGCCTGCGTCGCAACCAGCCCGGCAGTGAGAAGCTGCACAAGTACTACGCGAATATCGACAACTACCTTTCCTGGTTCACCGAGCAGCAACTGCTGGCGCTGGTGGCCAACCTGCCGCGGGGCAAGGGATTTCGCTCGATTCGCAAGCGGTTGCTGACGATCTGTACCGCCGAGAGCGACTATCGTGAGCGCGAAGAGTACAACTCCCGCCGAGTCACCCAGGACCCCACTCGGATGTCCAACAAGATGCGGCTTCTGCGGCGGCTGATCGAGCATCCGGTGACGCTGAAACAACAGAGTCAGGAGCTGGGCAGTGGCGAGCAGAAGGCGGTCAAGGGATTGGCCACGGCCGTGGTCATGATTTTCGTCTCGCTGGGGCTGCTCCAGGCCCGTGACTCCCTGGGCGATATCACAGCCCTGTTCGTGCTGGCGATGGCCGTTCTCTATGCCATGCGGGAAGTGTTCAAGGACGACCTGCGCAATACGCTGTGGCGTTGGCTGCGCAAGGGTCGCCCGAAGTGGCGACGCCAGTATCTGGATGCCACCAGCGGTGCGCTGGTGGGTCGCCAACTGGAATGGTTCGATTACAAGCGATTCAGCAAGCTCGATGAAGACATTCAACGGGTGCGCAAGCGCAATGTGGCCCAGCGAGAAGAAGTGGTTCTCCACTATCGCTCGAGCTCCCGCATGTCCCCAACCCGATTTCTCAGCGGCTACGAGAAGACCCGCGAAACCCTGTCACTTGACCTGTCGCTGCTGGCACGACTGATGGACAAGGGGGAGCACCATGTCTATCGGCTGAAGGATGGACAGGTATCCCAGGAGTCAGTGGAAAAGCGTCACCTGCTCAATCTGGTCATCCGCGAGGAGGGCATCAATACCCGGCCCATCATTCAGCGCTGGAAGATCGTCATGAGCCGTTCACGCATTGTCGATGTCGAGCAGGTCTATCAGGAGGGGGGAGAGGAGGTGGAGAAAGCAGGAAACTCGGCCATTACGGCATCGGCTTGAGGAGCAGGCTTGCTTCATGTCAAGCACATGAAACCCCTTGTCTGCTAATGTAACTGACAGGGGCGGTTTGTGAGAGCCGCCATGCCAGACTAGATTCATAGCCATGCTTCCCATTTTCCTTGTCCGGAGTTGCCGCCATGCAAGCCGTTGATGTCATGACTACCAAGGTCATTACCGTATCGCCCGACGCCGACGTTCGGGAAATTGCACAGCTTTTGCTCGACAATAATATCAGTGCCTTGCCGGTGGTGGATGCGGACGAAAAGGTACTGGGCATCGTCAGTGAGGGCGATTTGATGCGTCGGGTCGAGAATGGCACGGATCGGCGCAAGTCCTGGTGGCTGCAGCTGCTCGAGGGCAATAATCCTGGCGAGTACATCAAGACCCATGCCCGCAAGGCACGCGAGATCATGACCCGCGATCCGGTGACCGTCGGTGAGGACGAGTCGCTGCGCCAGATCGCCAAGCTGCTGGAAAAGCATCACATCAAGCGGGTGCCGGTGGTGCGCGACGGTCGCCTGGTGGGGATCGTCAGCCGGGCCAACCTGCTGCGTGGCTTTTCCCACCAGAAGGCCGACGCCGAGGCGGTCAGCGTCGATGATCGAGAGATTCGCGATGCTATCCTCAAGGAGATCGAAGATATCACCGGGGTCTGGGTCGACCGGATCAACATCATCGTCGCCGATGGTGCGGTTCAAGCCTGGGGCCTGGTGGAAAACCCGGAGGAGCGGATGGCCGTTCAGGTGGCCATCGAGAACACCCCGGGGGTGAAGTCGGTAGAAAACAACATAGGGATGATGCCGCGGGGGGTGGGGGGAGCCTGAAGCCCCCGCAACGACGGGACGGCATAACGAACGCGTTACAGGGTAGGGCGGCCTATTGGCCGCCCTGCTGCCATGCCGGGGGCGTCAGCGGATCTGCTTGAGCGCAGCCTCCAGG
>NZ_AZQX01000370.1:0-5745 GCF_000568385.1 Halomonas sp. BC04 | reverse complement strand
TTATTGCTGGTCGAAGGCGAAGCACTGAGCCAACGAACATGACACGATTTCGATTGATTCTCCCCCTGCTGCTATTAGCGCTGCCACTCGCCGGCTGTTCCGGCGAGCCCGAAGGCATCAGCCTCGAGGAGCTGCGCCAGAAGACCCATATTCATGGCGTGGCCTTTGACCGCGCCGACAGTGAGCGAATCCAGCTGGCGACACACCACGGCTTCCATGTCATCGGTGCCGATGGCAGGGCACACCAGGTCTCCGGCGAGACACACGATTTCATGGGCTTTTCACCCCACCCGCAGGATGCCGACACACTCTTTGCCAGCGGCCACCCGGCCCGTGGTGGCAACCTCGGCGTCATGGTGTCCACCGATGGTGGCAGTACCTGGGAGCAGCGTTCCTCCGGCGTCGACGGGCCGGTCGACTTTCATCAGATGACGGTCAGTGAAGCCGACCCCGATGTGCTCTATGGTGCCTATGCCGGCCGGCTGCAGGTGAGTCGTGACGGCGGCCATGAATGGCAGGTCCAGGCCTCCGTGCCGGAGGGGTTGATTGGTCTGGCGGCATCCAGTCGAGACCCTGAGCACCTGTATGCCGCGACCCAGGCCGGGCTGCTGATGAGTCCCAATGGCGGGCAGCGCTGGCGCCAGGTCCATCCCCAGCGCAGCCCGGCCAGTGTCGTCGTGGCGACTGGTGGCGAACTGTATGCCTTCATGCTCGGGGTAGGGCTGATCAAGGCCGATGAGGCGACCCGTGAGTGGGAGCAGCTGAGTGGCGACTGGGGCGAGCGCTATTTCACCCACCTGGCGGTAGACCCCAGGGACCCGCAGCGCCTCGTAGCATCTGACAATCAGGGCGTGCTGCTGATCAGCGAAGACGGCGGCAGGGAGTGGTCAAGCCTGTGACCTCCGCTACCACCTATACTGCGACCGACATGGATGAATCATGATGGATTATCCCCAGATCGACCCGGTGGCCATCGCCATCGGACCGCTGCAGATCCACTGGTATGGCCTGATGTATGTCATCGGCTTCGTGGCTGCCTGGCTGCTGGGACGCTATCGCGCCCACCGACTGGGACTGAGCCACGACGATATCGGCGACCTGCTCTTCTATGCCGCCATCGGCGTGGTGGCGGGAGGGCGCCTTGGCTATGTCCTGTTCTATGGGATCGATCAGTTTTTCGCCAACCCGCTGTGGCTGTTCCGCATCTGGGATGGCGGAATGAGCTTCCATGGCGGCCTGATCGGGGTGCTGCTGGCGGCGCTGCTGTTTGCGCGCAAGAAGAACCTCGCCTTCTTCCAACTGACCGATTTCATCGCTCCCCTGGTGCCGATCGGCCTGGGCGCCGGGCGGATCGGCAACTTCATCAACCACGAACTACCGGGCCGGGTCAGCGAGCTGCCCTGGGCCATGCCGTTCCCCCACATGGGACCGGAGCCGCGGCATCCCTCGGCGCTCTACGAGTTCGTGCTGGAGGGGGTGGTGCTGTTCGTGGTGCTGTGGTGGCTGTCGAGCCAGCCGCGCCGTCGCGGCCTCGTCTCCGGCATGTTCCTGCTGCTCTATGGTGTGTTCCGCCTTGCCGTCGAGTTCGTGCGACTGCCCGATCCGCATATCGGCTTCATCGCCTTTGGCTGGGTGACCATGGGCATGCTGCTGACCCTGCCAATGATGATTGGCGGCGTGGCGCTGATAGTATGGTCGCGACAGCAGACCCGAGAGGAAAAAGCGGTGCCAACGCCGAGCCGATCGTCCTGACTGGGCTTGTCGACACGGGCATAGAGAGATGAGAAGCGCAATTGAAGGAGAGCCGGCCATGGACGAAAGTCGCAAAACCGGGCAGCCGGAGGCAGAGCCAGCCACGCCGGAGGATCAAGACGAACCGGCGAAGCGCCTGCCTGGCAGGTATCGCAAGCGCTGGAGCAAGCTTGTTCTCTTCATGGTGCTGGCTCATCTGGTAGGCCTGGCTTCATCGGTCGAAGCCTGATGTCGAGCCGAACGTCCGAAGGGGCCATCGCCTGGATCGTTTCCCTCAATACCGTGCCCTACGTGGCGGTACCCACTTACTGGGTATTCGGACGCAACAAGTTCGAAGGCTATGCGATGTCGCGACGCGACGAGGATTCGGAAATCACCCGGGCGCTGTCCGGAAAGTTGACCGAGTTGCGGTCGCATCGGGTCGAGTCGACAAGAAGCAACCACTATCTGGACGGCGTTGAGCGCCTGGCCAAGCTGCCGTTGATGGGTGGTAACGAGACGACGCTGCTGATAGACGGGGAGGCGACCTTCGAGAGTCTTTTCGCCGGGATAGAGTCGGCCGAGCGCTACTTGCTGGTGCAGTTCTACATCGTCAGGGATGACGATATCGGCACCGAGTTCCAGCAGCGCCTGATCGAGAAGGCGAGGGAGGGGGTGGCGGTCTATTTCCTTTATGACGAGATCGGCAGCTACGCCTTGCCGAGTTCCTATGTGAAGGAACTGGAGGAGGCGGGGGTCAATGTCCACCGTTTTCACTCCACTCGCGGACCGGGGAACCGCTTCCAGCTCAACTTTCGCAACCATCGCAAGGTCATGGTGGCCGACGGAGCCAGGGCGTGGCTCGGCGGGTTCAATATCGGAGACGAGTACCTGCACGGGGAAGAAGGTATCGGGCCATGGCGAGACACGCATCTCAAGATCGAGGGACCGGCGGCACTGGCCATGCAGTTGGTGTTTCTCGAAGACTGGCACTGGGCCACGGAAGAGCTCCCCGAGCTGCCCTGGGAGCCGGTAGTGCGCTCCGACCAGGGCGCACCGATACTGGTCCTGCCTTCCGGTCCGGCGGATCGCTTCGAAACCGCCAGCCTGATGGTCCAGCAGGCCATACATTCCGCACGGGAGCGAATCTGGTTCTCGAGCCCCTACTTCGTCCCGGACGAGGGGGTGCAATCGATGCTCAAGCTGGCGGCTATCAATGGAGTGGACGTACGGATACTGATTCCCGAGCAGCCCGACAATATCCTGCTCTACTACGCCGCTTACGCCTTCCTGGGCCCCCTGCTGGATGCCGGCGTCGAGATCCATCGCTATCAGGCGGGTTTTTTGCACGGCAAGGCATTCCTGGTGGATGATGCCAGCGCCGCGGTGGGAACCGTAAACCTGGACAACCGATCGTTTCGATTGAATTTCGAGATCACTGCACTGGTCATGGATCCGTCGTTTGCGGCCGATGTCGAAGCGATGTTCGAGGCAGATTTTGCTCGCTCCCGTCGTATGGAGCTCGAGGAGATCGAGCGGCAGCCGCTGTGGCATCGCTTGGCTGCCCGCGGGGCCTATCTGTTTGCGCCGGTACTCTAAAAGTGCGTGACGAGCGCTGCGAAACTCACCGGAGTCCTGGTGTCGCTGTAGAAAGTGTAAGGGAGTCGATATGATGCCGACTAACGTTTCAAAGACTTCGTATCCCTAGGGTAGAGGTTGCGCATGAGGCAAATGAAATGAGAGACACTGGCAGCAATAGGGCATGGTCAAAGCCGTTTCGCACGCATTCAGCGGTGTGGTCCGCTTTACTGAGCCTGGTGATGGCAGGTGCCATGCTGATGACGATCGCTGCGGTAGCCGATGAGGCCGATGAAGAAGCTGTGACGGAATGGCCCAAGGGGCACTTTCCGTTTCCTGAAGCAGGTGACGTCATTGGTGAGAACTACATCGTCGAGGCTCGTGAGGAAGAGACGCTGCTCGATATCGCCCGGGACCACAATGTGGGGTACGAGGAGATCCGGCTTGCCAACCCCGAAGTGAGCGTCTGGCTACCCGGCGAAGGTACCGAAGTGGTCATTCCCGGGCGGCACATTCTGCCCGCCGCGGCACGGGAAGGTATCGTGATCAACATCGCCGAGCTTCGTCTCTACTATTATCCGCCGGTCTCCGATGGCGAAACGCCGCGGGTGGAGACCTATCCGATCGGTATCGGCAGAGAGGGGTATGACACCCCGCTAGGCAAGACCAAGACGACCATGCGACTCAAGGACCCGGCCTGGTATCCCCCCCGCTCCATGCGTGAAGAAGCCGCCGAGCGAGGTGAGCCAGCGCCCGCCGTGGTACCACCGGGACCGGATAATCCCCTCGGCAGACACGCCATCCTGCTGGATATCCCGGGCTACCTCATCCACGGCACCAATGACCCGGATGGTATTGGCATGCGGGCAAGCCGCGGCTGCATTCGCATGTTCCCCGAAGACATCGAGTCGATCTTCGACCGTGTGCCCGTGGGCATGCAGGTCAATATCATCAACCAGCCGATCAAGGCCGGCTGGGATGGCGACATGCCCTACGTGCAGGTCTTCGAGACGCTCGAGGACCAGGAGTATGGCATGGCGGCGCTGATGGAGACATTGTCGCTGCTGGAGCGCAGCAGCGACGAGAGTTCGGTGCCGTTGAACTACGAGCAGTTGCGCTACCTGCTGGAGAATCCCAATGGCGCGGTCGTCGCACTGGAGCAGGCGCCGGAGCCCGAAGAGGAGACGGAAGAGCCTGAAGCGGGGGGGCTGTATGAAGAGCTTGCTGCCCTGTAGGCCTCAGGGCCTGTAAGGCAGAAGCTATCAATCAGAGCGAGAAAGAGGACGGGCGCCCCAGGCGCCCGTCCTCTTGTCTAGGCCAGGCTTCGGTTGAACAGCCTAATGCTGATGATCGGCGGCTTGGCCGCCTGCCAACTCATGACGAATGTAGAGCACCACGGACCAGATGGCCTCCTCATCCAGCTTGTTCTGGAAGCGGGGCATGGCGCTCATGCTGTTGCCCTCCTTGATATGCCAGGCGTATTCACCGGCCGCATGGGCGGCGCCATGCAGTGCCAGGTTGGTCGGACTGGGGTCGTAGTAGATGCTGGCGGGCGCCAGGCCATCACCTTGTCCGCTTGGTCCGTGGCAGGCCGAGCAGTAGCGCTGATAGACCTGCTGGCCATAGGCGAGGGGCTCCGCATCAGGCTCCAGCGGACTTTCGCGCTCGGCCCACTCCTGCGGTGCCTGCCAGCCATGGCCACCATTCCCATGGGCGTGGCCATCGTCGCCATGGGTATTATCGTCATTGCCATGGGCGTGGTCGCCGCCGCCGTGTGCCGCATGGTCGTCATCGCCATGGGCGTGGTCGTCGCCGCCGTGTGCCGCATGGTCGTCATCGCCATGGGCGTGGTCGTCGCCGCCGTGTGCCGCATGGTCGTTGTCACCATGTGCCGCATGGGCATGGCCGCCTGTGTCATGCCCGGGTGAGGCATCGGCCTGGCCGGGGGCGGTTATCGCCACAGCCAGGGCTATTCCGCCGACGAGGAGGGCCGCTTGGCGAAGGGAGTGTAATACGGGGCCGGGCAGTGGCAGCGAGCCGATGGGCCGCTTGCTGTCATTCATGAGCATGGAAGTCTCCTGATTACGATCGGTATTCGGCCACTCACAGGAGTCGCCGCAGGATCCGCAGTAATCAGGTGGTTCTGGGGGGCCGTTCGTGCAGGTAGTAGGGCGATGGTGGCAGCTGGCCACGCCAGGTCATCGGGGGGTAGTTGACGGCCGTGACCGGCATGGCCCCATCCAGGTTCGTCGCACCGGACAGACAGTGGCTGGCGCCCAGGCAGGGCGTCCAGCAGTCATCAGGGTCGGTGTGAGTGGCGTGCTCACAGGCGGCATTGCCTGCCTCGAAACTCATGTGCAGCTCGTGGGACGCTACACCTGGGTGTCGAGACCGGCCAGTGCCAGTGTCCCCGCCGAAAGGACGAGGATCAGGCTG
>NZ_AZQX01000369.1:0-14613 GCF_000568385.1 Halomonas sp. BC04 | reverse complement strand
CGCAGGTACCGGGCGGCGGCAAATACGACTGGAACGACTGCCATCAGCGCGGCGAGCTGACCGAGAAGCACCTCGACACCTATCGCTATTACGGCGACCTGCTGCTGGCTCCCACGGCCATGGCCAAGGCGCTGATAATATTCAAACGCCGCGAGCGCCGCGAGTGCTGGTTCGAGTTCAAACGGCAGCTGTGGTGGTGGAAGCTCGACGTCGATGCTTTCGACCGTGCGCTTCGCGCAGAGGGGGAGGACGGCGCCGACCAGCAGCAGCTCGACCCGGCCCTGCGCGATGCCGCSCTSGAGCARGCCGGCARCGTCAAGCGGATCTGCACCTGCTACCCCACTGCACTCTACTACCAGGCCAACAGCGTCACCGACGAGAGCTGGTACTACTACCGCGTCGAATTCCCCAACGGCGGGCCCCGGTCAAGAACACCTTCAGCGGCGGCCAGCTGGCCAGTGCCAGCGAGTTCAAGAAGCGCCTACTGGGCGTCGCCCCCGGCGCGGTGTGGACGGGCACGAGCCAGCAGCTGGACACCCTGCTGCAGGACCAGATCGGCAACATCAAAACGGTCGAAACCATCGACTTCATCGGCTACAGCAAGGAGCACGGCGCCTACGTGTTCGGCGACCTGGCCGTGGCCGGCGGCAAGCTGCACAGGATCAACAGCGAGGACTTCTTCGAGCTGGGCCCGCGCAAGCAACTCAAGACCCTGAGCCAGTCGGTCACCCTTCACCTCAACCACGATCGCAAGGCGTACCGCACCGACTGGACGGCCCAGCTCTACGGCGCCTTCGGCCTGCGCGGCGTGGTGGCCACCGCCTACTGGCTGGGCAGTCTGCTGGCCGAGCAGATCCGTAGCGACATGGGCAGCTTCCCCTTCCTGGAGATCGTCGGCGAAGCCGGTGCCGGCAAGTCCACGCTGATCGAGTTCCTCTGGAAGCTGGTGGGCCGCCGCGACTACGAAGGCTTCGACCCCAGCAAGGCCACCATGCCGGCGCGCAGCCGCAACTTCGCCCAGGTTTCGAACCTGCCGGTGGTTCTGATCGAGTCCGATCGCGAGCAGGAAGGTGGCGCCAAGCAAAAACAGTTCGACTGGGATGAGCTCAAGACCGCCTTCAACGGCCGCTCGATCCGCGCCCGGGGTGTGAAGAACAGCGGCAACGACACCTACGAACCGCCCTTTCGCGGCTCCATCGTCATCAGTCAGAACGCCCCGGTGCAGGCCGGCGAGGCGATCCAGACCCGTATCTGCCACCTGATGTTCACCCGCGAGGGCCAGAACGCCCACACCAAGCAACTGGCCGAAGCCCTGGAAAAGACCGAGCTCGAGCATGTCAGCCAGTTCGCCCTAGAGGTCGCCCAGCGCGAAAGCCAGCTGCTCGAGCTGATCGCCAGACGCGCCCGCGACTACGCCAACCGCCTGGGCGAAGACCCCGATATCAAGGTGCTGCGTATCGCCAAGTGTCACGGCCAACTGATGGCCCTGCTCGACTGCCTGGGCCCCGAGGGGCTCGGCCTGTTCGACGCCCAGGTGATCGACATGGCGGCCGGCCACGTGTGCCAGATGGCCCGCGAACGCCAGCAGGCGATCAACGCCGACCACCCGCTCGTGCAGGAATTCTGGGAAGCCTTTGAGTACCTCGAAGGCCTGTCGGAAGAACCGATGCTCAACCACTACGGCAAGAACGCGGGGCAGGTGGCCATCAACCTCAAGGACTTCGAGCGCCGCTGTGCCGACTACAAGCTCCGCGTACCCGAGATGCGCGAGCTGAAGCGTTACCTGCGATCCAGCAAGACCCGCAAGTTCATCGACGCCAACCGCACCGTTCGCAGCCAGATCCGCCTGAACAACGCCAGCGTGAAGTGCTGGATATTTCAAGCATGAGACAGGACTGACCGAAAGGGACGACGCCATGAGCCACAGCACCTACACCCTCGACCAGGCCGCCCCGCTGCTCAACCTGGGGCGCAACACCCTGGCCCGCCGCCTGCGCGAAGCCGGCGTGCTCGGCCCCGACAACCTGCCCGCCGGCCGATACCGCGGCCGGCGTGCACCTGGTGATCGTCGCCACCGGCACCTACTGGCACCCGATCGCCGGCTGGACCCACTACGGCCGCACCGAATTCACCGACGCCGGGCTCGACCACATCGCCGCCAAGCTCGGCATCGACCTCGCCCGCTTGCCGCCAGCCGCGGCAAGCCATGCCCAACCACAACCGCACCACGCAAGGAGCTGAAAATGGGTATCAAGACCCGCATGCCTCTCGTCACCGAACGCCTGCACGAACGCAGCCGCCAGGCCATGGACAAGATCCTCGCCGCCGAAGCCGATGCCAATCGGCGCCGTGAGCAACTCGACCAGGTCGGCCCCGCCGCCTTGCAGCGCCTGGTAGACGTCGCCCAAGGCCACACCGGCCAGAGCCACCACTGCCGGCGCATCCTGCTCGCCGTTTACAACGGGGCCGCCTTCCCGCTCGACCCCTCTCGCCTGCGTGTGATCGACCGTGACCTGCAGCGCGCCGCGTTCACCGTCATCGAATGGGCCACCTACGCCGGCTGCGAGCTGCACGAGACCCTGGACGACGGTGACAGCCTGATGCAGCGCTTCTGGCACATCGAAAAGGGGGAGGACTGAACCATGGCCGACAACGCAGATATCGCCACAGAACTGATGGAACGCCGCCTGGCGGCAGCACTGGCCAGCCGCCGGCAGACGACTGCCCACCTGGTGGTCATCGAAACCGAGTGCGAGGACTGCGGCGCGGAGATCCCGGCAGCCCGCCGCCAGGCCGCGCCCTGGGCGACGACTTGCATCGAATGCCAGGGGCTGCGTGAAAGGAAACAGCGCCATGTGCGCTGAACGGGTAAAAGGCGGGCCACTGGCCCGCCAGGCCGCCATGCTCTGCCAAGATCCAGCTTCCAGCTCTACCTGGACCGTCGCCGGCGCCATAAGCAAAGCCTCACCGAGGCCCAGTTGCCCGACGGCACCCACAGCGAGCAAGACGCCCGGGACTGGCTATGCGCCGCCTGCCGAATTCAGAGCCGAGCCGAACTGGACCATAACGCCAACGCCGCGGCCACATTCAAGCGCATTCGCCAGCGCTATGGCCGCTGGCGAGCCCGCACTTTATAGTGCCACTTCAGGAAAGCCACTGGGGATAACCATGCCACGCGAACCATACCGAGTTTCGCCTGATAGCGCTTTGAACCACCCTGAAGTGCGACCCGTGTTCGAGCGGCTACTGGGGGCTCGGATCCAGCCATCCATTGATGAAATGAAGTTCGTCTCGCCTACGAACGTTCGAGTCGAAGATAGTGTGGCTACCTTAGCGGCCAAGATGTGCCAGGGGCGTGACTTCCCTCTTTACCTTGATCGGCGACAACGCCAGAAATTTGGCAAGACCGAGGACGAATGGCCTGATGGCAGTCATAACGGGTTACAGGCGAGAGACTGGCTTTGCAAGGCTTGTGGGGTACGTATCTGGTCTGAGCTAGATACCAACCCTGAGGCTGGCGAGGCCTTCATCCAAATCTATAATCGGTTCACTCGTTGGCAAGCCCGTCGAATGGGCAAAGCGTAAGCCGCTCTCCGTACAAACGGCTGCGCTCCACTTTCGAAAAACGGATAACACCAGAAACCACGGTGCTTGCACCCCTGCCAACTTGCACAAGGCTCCTTTAAACTGTTCATACGTACAGTAAGGAGGAACACATGGCAGACGGCATCGAGGTGCGCGGCAATACCGTGCGGGTCTACTTCCGTTGGCAGGGCGAACTCTGCAGAGAGCCAATTCCAGGCACAGCAACCGAGCGGAATATCGAGCATGCCAGACGCCTGGCCACCATCATCAACTACGAGATCGAGGCCGGCACCTTCGATTACGCCAGGCATTTCCCAGAATCGAAGCGCCTAGCCGAGAGTACCTTCGGCTATTACCTGGACCTGTGGCTGGCCATCAAGAAGAACGAGCTGGCTTATTCAAGCTATCGCGGCATCGCTTCGAAGTCAGAAACCCACGTCCGACCGCGCTGGGGCGGTACGGCCGCCGACAAGATCGATCACATCGAACTGCAGGACTGGATACAGAAGGACCTTGCCAAGAACCTGGCCAACAAGACGATCAAGGAGATCGTCAGCATCATGCGGCAGACCTTCCGGCTCTACTCCACGCGCAACAAGCAAGCCTTCGACCCGACCATGGGCATTACCATCCGCCTCCCTGACGACGAGGACCCCGACCCGTTCACCCAGAGCGAGATCGAGAAGATCCTGACCACGCCGACAAAGCGGGTGCAGGAACTCAACTTGATCAAGTTCGCGCTATACGACGGACCCAGGATCTCCGAGGCTCAGGCCCTCGCCTGGGAGGATGTGCTCGATGTGGAAAAGGGGATCATCCGATACCGGCGTGCAGTGGTGCGTGGCCGCTTCAAGGTGACGAAGACCAAGCGCTCGACCCGCGTACACCATCTGCTGAAGCCGGCGCGCGAGGCACTCCAGGAGCAGTACGCATTGACCGGAAAGCTGCCCGCTCGGGTCTTCGAGATCGTTGATCGGGACAACCGCACGGTACGGAAGGAGAAGCTAAGGCTGGTATTTCTCAACTCGATGAGCGGCAAGCCATTCTACGAAAACGCAATCCGGCAGCGATTCTGGAAGGTCCACCTGGAGCATGCCGGCGTCCGGTACCGCGGCCCCAACCAATGCCGCCATACCTTCATCAGCCAGATGCTCTCCTTGGGCGTGGTACCACTGCACTGGATCTCCAACCATGTCGGCCACGCGACCATCAACATGATCCAGCAGCGCTACGGGAAATGGATCCGCGGCGACGGCCAGGACGTGCCAACCATGATCGAGAAGCTCCTCGATCTCTGACCCATTCCCAGGCTTGTTCCCAAACCCCTTCCCAAAGGCCAAAAACGAAGAAGGCGAATCAACGTAACATGTTGATTCGCCTTCATAAATTCGTGGCGGAGGGGGAGGGATTCGAACCCTCGAAGCCTTGCGACTTACACACTTTCCAGGCGTGCTCCTTCGACCACTCGGACACCCCTCCACATTGTGGTCCTGACGCCCAGCGGCTGTGCCTTGTACGTCAGAACGGCGCAAATACTAACGGCTTAAGTGCGCGTTTGCAAGCCGGTTTTTCGGTTCAGCCGGTGGGCAGCACGGCGTAATCGCCGCGTGCTTCCAGGCATAGGGTGTCGTTGGACCAGAGCTGCTGCACCAGGGCGATGCGCCCTCGGCCACGGCTCTGCAGCTGTTCCGACAGGCTGTCAGGACCTTTCGGCGACTCGGGGGCGCAGGTCATGCGATAGTTGCCGGTCACCGGCGCCAGGAAACGCTGGGTGGCCTCGGCCACGACCACGTCCCGGGCAAGCCCGCGCTCGCGCAGCCAGAGGGTGGTCCAGCACCAGCCCAGCAGTGTGCTCTGCGCGGCCAGGGCGCCCCCGAAGCCGGTGCCCTTGTCATTGAGACTGGGTACAAGCGAAAGCTCCCACACCAGCCGTTCTCCTGCCCCTGCCCCTTCCCAACGCATCTCGCGAATGCCCAGATGCTCGACCATGGGGATCGCTTCGGCGAGCCAGGCCAGAAAGTCCGCCGGATCGTCTTGCTGGCCGGAATCGGGCAGTGGCAGTCGCGGGTGGGGAATGCCGATCTCGCGCATACTTATTCTCTTCCTAGGTCCAGCGCTCGACGAAGTCGCTGAGACGGTGCTCGGGAAGGGGCCTGTGGCGCCCTGCCAGTTGGCCCAGGTAGATGAAGGCGATCAGTTCATCTTCTTCATCCAGGCCGAGCCCCTTGCGCACGGTGGGGTCGAAGGCGTACTTGCCGCTGCGCCACATGGCGCCCAGTCCCAGGGCGTGGGCCGCCAGCAGGATGGCGTGGCCGGCACAGCCGGCCGAGAGCACCTGCTCGATCTTGGGCACCTTGGGAATATCCGGTGTCACCTTCGCGACCACGGCAATGATCATCGGGGCCCGGCGTGGCTTCTTGCGCACGGCATCCAGGGCCGCATCGCCGACCTCCGGGTCCTCGCGGAACTCCGCCTCGGCGAACAGCTCACCCAGCCGGTCCAGGCCCTCCCCTGAAAACTCGATGAAGCGCCAGGGGCGCAGCTCCTTGTGATCGGGTGCCCGCAGTGCGGCCCGATAGATCGCTTCGAGCTGCTCGGGCCCAGGCGGTGGCCCCATCAGCTTGCCCATGGAGCTGCGTTCATGCAGCAGGGTCATCGCGTCCATGATGCTCTCCTCATTGGCGGCGCATAGGCCCCGTCGATTGCCGGTTCGAGCACTTTACCCAAGCCGCTATTGTCGYGCCAGSCGCTATTGTCTTGCCAAGCGAAGGGGCTCGGGCGGCCTCTCGCCGGGGGTGGCGCGCCAGGGCGAAATATCGAGCCCGCCGCGGCGTACATAGCGCGCCAGCACCAGCAGCCGTTCGGGGCGCGCCCGGGACATCAGGTCGGTGAAGATGTGCTCGACACAGTGTTCATGGAAGTCCTGATGCTGGCGATAGCCGATCAGGTAGCGAAGCAGGCCTTCCCGGTCGAGCCTGGGCCCGCGATAGCGGATCAGCACGCTGCCCCAATCGGGCTGGCCGGTCACCGGACAGTTGGATTTCAGCAGGTGGGAGTAGAGCGTCTCCTCGACGATCTCCTCGGCCACCTTCAGGTGCTCGGCGCTGGGCGTGTAATCCGCAATATCGATGTCGAGCTCATCGAGACACTCGCCCGGCAGGCGTCGAACGGCAAGCGCGTCGTCGTCGACGTCGAACAACGCGACCGAGACTGCGGCGCCGGCCGCCTGGGCCAGGTCGCGCTCCAGCGTCTCGACCACCCGCTCACGGCTATCGAAGCGGGTCTGATTGAAGCTGTTGAGATAGAGCTTCCAGGACTTGGACTCGATCAGGTTCGGCGAGTCTGCCGGCAGGCGGAAGCGCGCCACGGCAACGATGGGCTTGCCGCGCTGGTTGAGCCACGACACCTCGAAGGCGTGCCACTCGTCCTCGCCGACGAAGGGCAAGCTGCCCTCCTCGATGCCCAGCGGCGCCCGATTGGCGGCCCGGGGGATGGGGTAGAGCAGCCCGGCGTCATAGCGCTCCGGGTAGGCGGACTCGCGCCCCAGGGGAGCGTGCTCGAGGGTGTCGGGACGATCCATAGGCTTAACTCCTGATGCCTTTGCCATTCTCTAACATCCACAGGGCGATGCCGAACAGCACCACGATGAAGGTGATGATAGCAACCAGCGCCCAGCCCACCGGAATGTCGGAGACCCCCAGGAAGCCGTAGCGGAACACGTTGACCATATACAGAATCGGGTTGAGCATCGATACCCCCTGCCAGAAGGTCGGCAGCAGGGAGATCGAGTAGAAGACCCCACCCAGGTAAGTCAGCGGTGTCAGGATGAAGGTCGGCACGATCGAGATGTCGTCGAATTTCTTGCCCAGCAGCGCATTGATGAAGCCACCGATGGAAAACAGCGCGGCGGTCAGCACCACCACCCCGATGGTCAGGAACGGATGTGCACGCTGATGCGGGTGAAGAAAAGCGACACGATGGTGACGATCAGCCCCACCCCCAGCCCCCGAGCCATGCCGCCGAGCACGAAGCCAGCCAGGATCACCCAGTTGGGCATGGGCGAGACCATCATCTCTTCGATGGAGCGCTGGAACTTGTTGGAAAAGAAGCTCGAGGCCACGTTGGAGTAGCTGTTGGTGATCACCGCCATCATGATCAGCCCGGGGACGATGAAGTCCATGTAGCTGAAGCCATCCATCTCACCGATGCGCGCCCCGATCAGGTTGCCGAAGATGATGAAGTACATGGTCATGGTGATTGAGGGCGGCAGCAGCGTCTGCGGCCAGATCCGCGTGAAGCGCTTGATCTCCTTGTGCACCAGGGTCCAGAGGGCGATAGCGGTCTGGATCGCATTCATGAACGGGCCTCCGCGCGCTCGGCCTCGGCCTTTGCCTCGTTGCCCTGCTCGACCATGGTCACGAACATCTCCTCGAGTCGATTGGCACGGTTGCGCATGGAGACCACCTGGATATCCCGCTCACTCAGGGCGGTGAAGATATCGTTCACGCGCTGGCCGCGATGCACCACCACTGCCAGCTGGGCGGCATCCACCTGGCGCACCTCGAAGCCATCGATGGCCGGCGCCTCCGCCACCGGGTGGGCCAGGTCTAGCAGGAAGGTCTCGGTATCGAGCTCGGCAAGCAGGCCGCGCACGCTGGTATTCCGGATGATCTCACCGTGGTTGATGATCGCCACGTTGCGACAGAGGCTCTCCGCTTCCTCGAGGTAGTGCGTGGTCAGAATGATGGTGGTGCCCTGCTCGCGGTTGATGCGGCGCAGGTATTCCCACATGCTGCGCCGCAGCTCGATATCGACCCCGGCGGTGGGCTCGTCGAGGATCAGCAACTGGGGGCGGTGCATCAGCGCACGGGCGATCATCAGCCGGCGCTTCATGCCGCCGGAGAGCATGCGAGCGTTGCCGTTGCGCTTGTCCCAGAGCCCCAGGTCCCTGAGCAGCCGCTCGGCCCGGGGCAGCGCCTCCCGTCGCGTCATGCCGAAGTAGCCCGCCTGGGCCAGCACGATATCGATCACCTTCTCGAACTGGTTGAAGTTGAACTCCTGCGGCACCACGCCCATGAGGTACTTGGCCTTGGCGAAGTCGCGATCGATGTCGATACCGAAGACCGAGACCTTGCCGGCGCTTTTCTGCACCAGCGAACAGACGATGCCGAGGGTCGTGGACTTGCCGGCGCCGTTGGGGCCCAGCATGGCAAAGAAGTCGCCCTGCTCGACGTCGAGATCGATGCCCTTCAGGGCGTGAAAGCCGTTGCCGTAGACCTTGGTCAGGCCACGAATCGACAGCGCCGGTTCGGCCATGAGACGTCCTTGCGTTGGGATGGGAAAGCGAGTCAAAGACATTAGGGCGCGAAGGAATTTTTCAAGTCAAACTCGACAAAAACGCAGAATTCCCTCGCCTTGGGCAAGGTAATCGAATTTTAATGGGGGATTGAGAAGAAACTGGAGCGGGAAAGGAGATCGATTGGACCGGCACACCGGCTCTCGGGCCGAGCCTTGGCATCTTGGGGACTGAGAAGAAACTGGAGCGGGAAAGGAGATTCGAACTCCCGACCCTCGCCTTGGCAAGGCGATGCTCTACCACTGAGCTATTCCCGCTGATTGCAACCGCCTGGATAGATCGGACTGTATGGCGTCCCATAGGGGGTTCGAACCCCTGTTCCCGCCGTGAAAGGGCGGTGTCCTAGGCCACTAGACGAATGGGACGAACTGGAGCGGGAAAGGAGATTCGAACTCCCGACCCTCGCCTTGGCAAGGCGATGCTCTACCACTGAGCTATTCCCGCTTGTCTGACAGTCTAAGCTATCGATAATACTTTCTGGAAGAGTGGCGTCCCATAGGGGGTTCGAACCCCTGTTCCCGCCGTGAAAGGGCGGTGTCCTGGACCACTAGACGAATGGGACGCAATGACTTCCATATTACTTTGGAGCGGGAAAGGAGATCGATCGGACTGGCGCACCAGCTCCCGACCCTCACCTTGACCTGCTCACCTGCCGAAGCAGGAATTGGAGCGGGAAAGGAGATTCGAACTCCCGACCCTCGCCTTGGCAAGGCGATGCTCTACCACTGAGCTATTCCCGCACTCCGCAACCTGTAGAAAACGAGTGGCGTCCCATAGGGGGTTCGAACCCCTGTTCCCGCCGTGAAAGGGCGGTGTCCTGGACCACTAGACGAATGGGACGCAGCCGTCTCGCTTCAACGAGGTGGCGCGAATCTTACTCAAGCGCCTCGGGGCTGTCAACCGTCGACCTTGGACGCCCCGGGGATGGAAATCCCAGGCCCATCCGTTGTCTCATGGTAAGCATGAAGGCCAGATCCGCAATGGATGGCATGATGGAAAGCACCGCCCCCAGGAGGAGAGATGCCATGCGCAAGAAGATCGAGAAAAGCGATGCTGAATGGCGCACCCAGCTCAGCCCCGAGCAATATCGTGTGACCCGGCAAAAAGGCACGGAACCGCCCTTTTCCGGCGACCACCAGGTCAGCGACGAGCACGGCATCTACCACTGTGTCTGCTGTCATGCACCGCTGTTCGAGAATGAACACAAGTTCGATGCTGGCTGTGGCTGGCCGAGCTTCGACCGACCGCTGGGCAAGGCCGCCGTGGAGGAGAGGCTGGACGGTACCCACGGTATGCAGCGCACAGAGGTGGTCTGCTCCCATTGCGACGCCCACCTGGGCCATGTTTTCCCCGATGGCCCACCGGAGTCCACCGGGCTGCGCTACTGCATCAACTCCGTGGCGATCAGCTTTCATCCGGGAGAGTAAGTCTCGCCGCCAGGCTTCTAGCCTGCACAGCCGTGGCCGCCCTTCTGCTATGATGGGCGGCCTTTTTCCATCGGTTTGCGGGAGTGGTGCAATGCTCGGCTGGTATCCGGGACACATGAACAAGGCGCGCCGCCAGATCCAGGAGGCGCTGCCGGAGATTGACGTAGCGATCGAGGTCCTCGACGCCCGCCTGCCCTACTCCAGCGCCAACCCCATGCTGGCCGGCCTCACCCGCCACACGCCGGTGCTGAAGATCCTGTCGCGGGCCGACCTCGCCGACCCGGAGCGCACCCGCGAATGGGTTGCCTACTTCGATGCCCAGCCCGAAACCCGCGCCCTGGCCGTGACCACCACCAATGTCCGAGAGCTGAAGCGCATCCCCAAGCTGTGCCATGAGCTGGCCGGCCACATCCGCGCCGACCGCGATGTTCGGGTCATGGTCATGGGCATACCCAATGTGGGTAAATCGACCCTGATCAACGGCCTGGCCGGGCGCAGCATCGCCAAGACCGGCAACGAACCCGCCGTGACCAAGCGCCAGCAGAAGGTGCGCATCACCGGTCGGGTGGCGCTGATCGATACCCCCGGGGTGCTGTGGCCCAAGATCGAGGACCAGGCCAGCGCCTATCGACTGGCCGCCAGCGGCGCCATTCGCGACACCGCCATCGACTATATCGACGTTGCCGTGGTCACCGCCGCCGAGTTGGCCAGGCGCTACCCCGAAGCACTCAGGGCCCGCTACAAGCTCGTCGAGCTGCCCGGCTACGCACCTAATCCCGACGCCGACCGGGTYGAGGCCGACGGCCCCCAGCGGGTCGACCTSCTGGCTTTGGCCGGCTTCGACGGCCAYGCCATCCTGCGTGACATCGCCAGTCGCCGCGGCGGGCTGCGTGCCGGCGGCGAGGTCGACCTGCATCGCGGTGCCGAGGTGCTGCTCCACGAGCTGCGCGATGGCAAGCTGGGGCGCCTGACCCTGGAGACCCCGGACGACATTCCGCTGCCTCCCTCCTCGGAAGCGGCCGCGCGGGATAACGATAGCGGCGACGACAGCGAGCCCGCATAATCAACAGCGCTGCCCGACGACCTGACCGCTTGGGCTGCCACTGGACACCACTGGAATTCGGACACCTCATGGACACGCCCTCCCTTTTCAGGAAATCACACAAGCTCGACAACGTCTGCTACGACATCCGCGGCCCGGTACTCGAGCATGCCAAGCGGCTGGAAGACGAAGGCCAGCGCATCCTCAAGCTCAATATCGGCAACCCGGCGCCGTTCGGCTTCGAGGCGCCGGAGGAGATCCTCCAGGACGTGATGCGCAACCTGCCCACGGCCCAGGGCTACTGCGACTCCAAGGGACTCTACTCGGCCCGCAAGGCGATCATGCAGGAGTGCCAGCGCAAGGAGATTCCCGGCGTCGGCATCGAGGACATCTTCATCGGCAACGGCGTCTCCGAGCTGATCGTGATGGCCCTGCAGGCACTGCTCAATGACGGTGACGAAGTACTGATACCGGCCCCCGACTATCCGCTGTGGACCGCCGCCGCCAACCTCTCCGGCGGCCGTGCCGTGCACTACCGCTGCGACGAACAAGCCGACTGGGCACCGGATGTCGACGACGTGCGAGCCAAGGTGACGAGCCATACCCGGGCCATCGTGATCATCAATCCGAACAATCCCACCGGAGCTGTCTATCCGCCAGCAGTCGTGCGCGAACTGCTCGAGGTCGCGCGCCAGCACGACCTGGTGGTCTTTTCCGATGAGATCTACGACAAGATCCTCTACGACGACGCCGAGCACGTCTCCACCGGCGCCCTGGCCGACGAGGATCAGCTGGTGGTGACCATGAACGGCCTGTCGAAGAGCTACCGCTGCGCCGGTTTTCGTTCCGGCTGGATGACGCTCTCCGGCAGCGTGGCCATGCAGCGTGCCCAGGACTATATCCAGGGCGTCAACATGCTGGCCTCCATGCGCCTGTGCGCCAACGTGCCGGCCCAGCACGCCATCCAGACGGCCCTGGGCGGCTATCAGTCGATCAATGACCTGATCCTGCCCGGCGGACGTCTGCTGGCCCAGCGCGATATTACCTATGAAAAGCTGAACGCCATCCCCGGCGTGTCCTGCACCAAGGCCAAGGGCGCGCTCTACGCCTTCCCGCGGCTCGACCCCAAGGTCTATCCCATCCAGGACGACCAGAAGCTGGTGCTGGATCTGCTGCTGCAGGAGAAGATCCTGCTGGTACAGGGTACCGCCTTCAACTGGCCCGAGCCGGATCACGTGCGTATTGTCACGCTGCCCTGGGCCGACCAGTTGGGCGATGCCCTGGATCGCTTCGAGCGCTTCCTGTCGCGCTATCGCCAATAACCAGCGCCAATAACCGTAGCCTGGCGCTCCCTACAGGGTCATTATTTCGGGGTGGACTTGAAACCCGGAGTAACCGGCCGTATCTAAACAACAGCCTGTTCCGGCCGCAGGCATCGCGGCCCACCTATCCTGGATAACGACCGGAGTTTCCGAACGATGATGAGAATCCTGCTCTTCCTGGGCACCAACCTGGCGGTCATCGTTGTCGCCAGCATCACGCTGCGCCTGCTGGGGGTAGAAGGCTACCTGCGTGGCCAGGGCATCAACTTCAACGCCCTGCTGATCTTCTGCTTCATCGTCGGCATGGCCGGCTCGATGATCTCGCTGTTCATCTCCAAGTGGATGGCCAAACGCTCCACCGGCACGGTGATCATCGAGACGCCAAGCAATGCCACCGAGAAGTGGCTGCTCGATACCGTCGCCGAACTGTCACGCGACGCCGGCATCAAAACGCCGGAAGTGGGCATCTTCCCGGCCCAGCAGTCGAACGCCTTCGCCACGGGCTGGAACAAGAACGATGCCCTGGTGGCGGTTTCCGCCGGCCTGCTCAACCGCATGCGCCCCGAAGAGGTGCGCGCAGTGCTGGCTCATGAGATCGGCCATGTGGCCAATGGTGACATGGTCACCCTGGCGCTGATCCAGGGGGTGGTGAACACCTTCGTGATGTTCTTCGCCCGTGTGGTGGCCCACCTGGTGGACAGCTTCCTGAAGAGCCGCACCGATGGCGCGGGGCTGGGCTTCATGGGCTACTTCGCGGTGGTGATCGTCGCCGAGATCGTCTTCGGCATCATCGCCTCGGCCATCGTCGCCTGGTTCTCACGCTTCCGCGAATACCGTGCCGACGCCGCCGGTGCGCAACTCGCCGGCTCCGCCGCCATGATCAGCGCCCTGGCCCGGCTCAAGGCCGAAACCCAGATGCCCGATCAGATGCCGGACACCCTGCGTGCCATGGCCATCACCAAGGGCCAGACCAAGTCGCTGATGGAGCGGATGTTCGCAAGCCACCCCCCATTGGACGACCGCATTCGTGCGCTGAAGGAAGCGGCCTACCGCTAACCGCCGGCTCCCCCGTAGCAAGCAAGAAAGCCCGCCATGGCGGGCTTTCTGCGTTTTATCAAGCCACGCTATCAGACCACGCGACAGCCCATGCCCTTGAGCAGCGGGGCCAGTTCCCTGGCACCTTCGCGCAGCTCGACCTCGAGGGTGGCAAACTCACGCCGCAGCGGATAATCAGTCCGGCAGGCATCGAAGCCGGCGGCCATGCCGCGCCGGCGCGACTCACGATACAGCGCATCGTGGTCACGGCGCACATCGTAGACCACACGCAGGCAGCGCCTCAGCGCATCCTCGGGTGCTAGGCCGCCATCCAGCACCAGCCTGGGCAGCGGTGGTGCCGGCAGCAGCGCATCCAGCGTCACCCGCACCGGCAGCCCCAGGTAGCGGGACAGCGCCTCATAGACCTGATGGGTGCCGCGCAGCTTGCCATCGAGGCTGTGGCCGGCGATATGCGGTGTCGCCAGGTTGACCAGGTCACGCAGCGCGGCCTCGATCCCCGGCTCCGATTCCCAGACGTCCAACACCGCACTGATATCGCCCGGCCCGGACAGGCGTTGGCGCAGGGCCAGGCCATCCACGCAGTCACCACGCCCGGCATTGAGCAGTACCGTTCCCGGCTCGAGCCGCGCTATCCGCTGGGCATCGAGCAGATGATGGGTGGCATGGGGCCCCTCGCGCACCAGCGGCGTGTGCAGGCACAGCACGTCGCACTCATCGATCAGGGTGTCGAGGTCGCACGAAGTGTCGCTCCCCTTCTCGCTCCACACCTTCCCGCTCGGCCTGGGGGGATCGCAGGCCAGGCATTCGATGCCCATGGCCACCAGG